>JBDTSN010000188.1:0-5230 GCA_039931145.1 Burkholderiales bacterium
CCGGCCGGGCGCTTCACGGTAGCCGATGGCGTCGATCCAGCCACGATCCTCGAGCTGCTTCACGATCTGGGTGCTGACGGTGACGCCGCGGATGTCCTCGATATCGCCGCGCGTCACCGGCTGGCGGTAGGCAATGATGGCGAGCGTCTCCATCGCTGCGCGCGAATATCGTGGCGGCTTTTCGGGATTGAGCCGGTCGAGGTATTCGCGTAACTGAGGCCGACTTTGGAAACGCCAGCCGCTCGCGAGTGCGACGAGTTCGACGCCGCGGCCGTCCCAATCGAGCGTCAGCTCATCGAGCAGCACGCGCAAGGTGTCGGGCCCGATCTCGTCGGCAAACAGCGCACGCATGTCGCGCAGCGACAGCGGCTGATGGGCGCAGATGAGGGCGGCCTCGAGGACGCGCTTCGCATCCTGTGTATTCATGAATTGTGTTGTCTGTCTTCGGCCGGTGGCGCCGGCTCGCTTCAGGTATGCCCGCGTTGGAGCTGATTCGAGCCCTGCGCAGCGTCGTGTTGACAACAACACGCTGTGGCGCATCGACTCTGCTGCGGTTCATCGAACCGGTATGGGTTCACCCGCTTCGCGCGCGGCGGACCGTTCCTTCGCGCCTGCTCTTGCAAGACTACGGGCGCTGTCTCTCGCATGGACTTGCCGGCCTTCGAAGTGCGCCTTGGCGGCGACCTCGTCCCGACCGTGCCACGGGAGGACTTTCGCGCATTGTACCGAAGCTTGGCGCGATTCAAGCCGCGATTCAAGCCGTTGATTCAACCAGTTGCATCCGCGACACGCTTCCAGGCCTGCGCCATGTCCGCAGGCAGCGGCGCGTCGAACTCGAGCAGCTTGCCGCTGCGCGGATGCGCCAGTGCGAGCCGCGTCGCATGCAGCGCCTGGCGCTGCATGCCGAGCGCCGCAGCGCCGCCGTAGAGCGCATCGCCCACGAGCGGATGGCCGCGCGCTGCGAGGTGGACGCGAATCTGGTGCGTGCGCCCGGTGTGCAGCGTGCAGCGCAACGCACTGAATCTTGCGTCCTCGACCTGCGCAAGCGCGAGCCGCTCGACGTCGGTCTGCGCCGGACGACCTGACGCGACGATGGCCATTCGCACGCGCGATCGCGAGTCGCGCGCGAGCGGCGCGTCGATCTGCGTCAGGCGTTCCGGCCACGCGCCATGTGCAATCGCAAGGTAGCGCCGATGCACCTCGCGCGCCGCGATCGCGCGACTCAGTGAAGTGACTGCTGGCAGCGTCTTGCCGACGACCATCAAGCCCGAAGTGTTCTTGTCGAGGCGGTGCACGATGCCTGCACGCGGCAGCACCGCTGCCGCGCGGTTGCGCGCCAGCAGGCCGTTGAGCAAGGTGCCCTGCCAGTTGCCCGCAGCCGGATGAACGACGAGGCCGGCGGGCTTGTCGATGACGAGCAGATCGTCGTCCTCGTAGACGACCGACAAGTCCATCGCCTCGGGTCGAAAGGCGCGGCTCTCGGCGGTCGGCACGAGCTCGACCGCGAGCTTTTGCCCCGCCCGCACCTTGCGCGATGCGCTGTCGGCGATGCAGTCGTCGAGCTGCACATGACCCTGCGCGATCAAGCTTTGCAGGTGATTGCGCGAGAACTCGGGCGCCAGTGCAACCACCGCCAGGTCGAGCCGCGAGCCATGTTGCGCCGCATCGAGCACGACCTCGCGCCGATCGGGCGGTTCGTCCCAGGGGCTCGTATCGGTGCCTTCTTCGCCGTCATCCACAGTCGGCGTCGACGCGGCATCAAGTGCGCCGCGCACGGTGCTGTGCGGGGGTACAACCATATAATCGGCGCCTTCTTCCTTCTCGACACGCGTTGCGCAGGCAGCGCCCGCGAGGCTCATGAATTCGACTCCAGCATCGCGCCGCCGACTGCCACTGACCCTGACGCTGCTGCTGTCGTTTCTGATGACGTTCGTCCTGATCGGCTGCAAGTCGACGCCGACCGACACGAACCAGAGCATCGAGAAATTGTATGCAGAGGCGAAGGACGAAGCCTCGCTCGGCAACTACGACAAGGCGGCGAAGCTCTACGAGAAGCTCGAGGGCCGCGCCGCCGGCACCCTGGTCGGTCAGCAAGCCCAGCTCGAGCGCGCCTGGGCGCTTTACAAAGCCGGCGAAAAGGCCGATGCGCTGGCCGCGATCAACCGCTATATCAAGAACAACCCGAGCAGTCCGGCGCTCGACTATGCGTACTACCTGCGCGGCTTGATCAACTTCAACGACAACCTCGGTTTTCTGAGCAACATCGCGTCGCAGGATCTGTCCGAGCGCGACCAGCAATCCTCGCGCGAGTCGTATCAGGCGTTCCGCCAGCTCGTCAACCGCTTCCCGGATTCGCCGTACACGCCCGACGCGCAACTGCGCATGAACTACATCGTGAATGCGCTCGCGTCCTACGAGGTTCATGTCGCGCGCTACTACTATCGGCGCGGTGCGTATGTCGCGGCGGCGAGCCGGGCACAGGTGACGGTACAGGACTTCCGGCAGACGCCAGCAGTCGAAGAAGCGCTCTACCTGATGGCCGCGAGCTACGAAAAACTTGGCCTGACCGAACTGCAGGCTGACGCCGAGCGGGTGCTGAAGCAGAACTTCCCGAACAGCCGGTTCATCGACGGTGGCCTGGGACGGCGACAGTCGGCCTGGTGGCAATTCTGGTAGGGCGTCCACACGCCACGCCGGCCCGGCTCTAGCCCCTGCTCGTCGATATCGGTGGCTCGTGCCTGCATCCGATTCGACTATTCCCTGAGCGTTGCAAGCCACGCCAGCGCCTCCGCCTCGTTGGCGACGCGCGTCATTGGCGGCAGCGCCTCGCGCAGCCGGCGGCCATAGTTCATGCCAGCCATGCGCGGGTCGCAGACGACGAGCAGGCCGCGGTCGGTCTCGCTACGGATCAAACGCCCCGCGCCCTGCTTCAGCGACACCGCCGCCTCGGCCACAAAGTAGTCGGCGAAGGCGTTGCGGCCTTGCGCCTCGAGGCGCTTGACGCGCGCCTCGACGAGTGGATCGCTCGGCGGTGGGAACGGCAGCTTGTCGATGAGCACGCATTGCAGCGCGTCGCCGCGCACGTCTATGCCCTCCCAGAAGCTCTGAGAACCGACGAGCACCGACGCCGGCCGGTCCAGAAATTGCTGAAGCAACTGGCGCTTCGGTGCGCTGCCCTGGATCAGTACCTCGATCTCGTCGCCCTCATCATGAAGTATTTCGCGCAGTCGCTCGCCGATCGCCTGCAGCGCGCGCAGCGTCGTCGTCAGAACAAAGCTGCGCCCACCAAGCACGCGCGCACAGCGCGCGGCAAGCGTTGCCACCGCATGCGAATGCGTCGATTCGTTGGGTTTGGGAAAGCCCGCCGGGATGTAGAGGCGCGCATGCGCTGCGTAGTCGAACGGGCTGCCGGCGCGCAACGTCTGCGCCTCGTCGAGGCCCGCAGGTTCGGTGAACCAGGAAAGGCGCTCGTCGTCGCCGAGCGTCGCCGAGGTGAAGACCCAGGCCTTCGGTGCGCGCGCCATCTGCTCGCGCAACGCGTCGCGGATATCGAGCGGCGATTCGACAAGCCGCGCCTGATGCACACCGAGATCAATCCAGCGCACCTTGCCCGTAGGCGCCGACTGCGCGAATTGCGACGCCCGCGCAGCGATATCGGTGCAGCGCTCTTGCAGCTTCGCCAGATCAGGCGCGATCTCGGCGACCGCGGCAAACGCTGTTGCGGCCGCCGCGAACGTCTGCTCGACGCCGGAGAGCGCGTCATTGAAAGCCGATTGCCCCGAGCGCTCATCCCAGCGCAGCTTGAGCGTGCCGCGCACTTCGCGCAAGTTGCCGACGGCGGCGAGTCGCAGCTCGCGCGCCGCGCGGTCGCACGCTCCCGCCAGGTCGGCCCACGGTTGCAGGCCACGCGCGTGCTGCAGGCCGGCGGCGAGTGCATCGCGTGCCAGATCGACCCCCTGCGCCGAACCGAGCATGCTTCCGAGGAAGGCGACGCCCGCCTCGGCAAGTTGATGCGCTTCGTCGAAGACGGCGACGTCGACGCTCGGCAGCAACTCGGCGACACCGGTGTCGCGCAGGCTCATGTCGGCAAAAAAAAGGTGATGGTTGACGACGACCAGATCGGCTGCCATCGCCTCGCGCCGCGCCTTCATTACATGACATTCGCGGTACTGCGGACATTCGGCGCCGAGGCAGTTCTCGCGCGTCGAGGTGATTAGGGGAATCAGGCTGGATCGCTCGTCGAGCCCATCCACCTCGGCCAGGTCGCCGCTCACGGTCGTCTGCGCCCAACGCTCGATGCGCGCCAGCGCACGCGCCGCCCAGCGGTCGGGCAGCTGGGCCGATTCACGCGCGAGCGTCAAGCGATGCAGGCACAGATAGCTCGCCCGTCCCTTGAGCAGCGCGACCGTGACCGGCGAGCGCAGCGCGTCACGCAAACGCGGAACGTCACGCAGGAAGAGCTGGTCCTGCAGGCTCTTGGTCGCAGTGCTGACGAGTGCGCGAGCGCCGGACAGCAGTGTCGGCACCAGATAGGCGAAGGTCTTGCCGACGCCGGTGCCGGCTTCGACAACGATCGCGCTGCGCGTATCGATCGCGCGAGCAACGGCTTGCGCCATGTCGAGCTGCACCTTGCGTGGCGTGTAAAGCGGATCGGCGCACGCGACCGCCCCGCCAGGCGCGAAGCTCGCATCAACCGCCCGCTCGAGTGCGCTCAGCCCCGCCGGCGTCATGCCGGCTCAGGCGGTTCGAGTTCCTTCTCGAGATGTGCGATCTGATCTCGCAGCAACAGGCGGCGCTTCTTCAGCCGCTGCAGTGCGAGTTCGTCTTCCGGTACCTCGGCAATGGCGCGGTCGATCAGGTTGTCCAGATCGGCATGCTCGATGCGGAGTTCGATCAGTCGACGATGCGGTGAATGCAGGTTGTCTTCCATCGATTCGCGGGGGTCCAACGGCTCCGGGAGTGGTCGCGATGCGATTATCCTTGATGCCCGTGCTTCCCGACATCTTTCATGCGACTTTCACTTGCACCTCGACATGCCCCCGATACCGGCAATAACTGACGCCGGCTTTCGCCTGCTCGCCGCGACCGGCATCCATCGCGGCGACCGGGCTTACCAGCAAGACCAGGTACAAGTCATCGGCCACGCGCGCGTCGCCGGCTGCGTGCTTGCCGTGCTGGCCGACGGCATGGGCGGCAAGAGCGGCGGCCGCAAGGCGGCCGACCAGGTCAT
>JBDTSN010000189.1:0-5229 GCA_039931145.1 Burkholderiales bacterium
CCGGTTACCGGTTACCGATCCGCTCACTGGGCCGCGCGAAGTTCACGCGCGATACGTCTGCGCGCCTGCGCAGCAGACCATGCCTCAACCGCTAACGCCGATAGCGTCGGCGGCGCCAGCGTGTGTCTGCATTGCCTCGCAGTCCGATAGTTGATGCCGCCGCCGCCTGCACGCCGCAGTGACCAGGATGTGACCGCGACCGCTGGTTCGACAAACGAAGTCGAATGACCCTGCGCAGCACAGTGGACAGCCAACGCGAAGACTGATTGACCTCCAATCGTCGGCGACGCCGATCGAAGGCCGAATTCGAGTGCTACCGCCGCCGCCCCGCTAGGCGAAGCCGCAGGCACGTCCGCGTATACGTGGTTGGCGGCTCGGCGATGCCGCCGCATACTCGGCGCATGAGGTGGTCGGGCCGTCTTTGGGTTGTGGGGGTGGTTCCGGCGTTGGCCGTCGGCACCGGGATCGCGATCTGGCGCGCGTCGAAGACGATCGAACTGCCGGCCGCCGACAGCCGGCCCACGGTTCTCGCGCTATCGGCCAAGCCGAAGCTGCTGGCTTCGCCGAAGCCACCGCCGGCCCCGGCGAAACTCGCGCCACTGCCCGATCTGGCCGTACTGCCGCCCGGGGTAAGCACCGAGCAATGGGCGACGCTGCGTGCCGAATACGCCGACCGCCCGGCCGAGCTGCGTCGCCTGGTCGACCACTTCACGTTCGCCGACGAGCTCGACCGCTTTCGCGCCGGCCGCGCCGAGGGCCGCAGCGCCGGGCAACTGGCGCGAGCGCGTTCGCTCGACGCTGGACTGGACGAACGGCTGCGCGAGCGCGAGCTCGGCGCTGCCGAGGCCCGACTGATCAAGGTCGCCGTGCTCGAGGTCCTGCTCGACGACGAAGTACAGCGGCGCGAGGCGCTCGTCCGCTGGGAGGGGTCGCTCGCGCCACCGGCGCCCGACACCGCACGCGTCGCCGGCGAGGTCGACTTCCAGCGCCGGCAAGCGGCGATCGTCGCCGCCTGGCGTGCGTTGCCGGCCGACCAGCGTGACCCGCGCGCGCTCGAACGCGAGCTGCAGGCCCAGCGTGTGAGCAGTTTCGACAACCAGCAACCGAACGGAGCCCAACGATGATCGAGACCCTTCGCCGTACCCGTGGCCGATGCGTCGGCATCCTGCTCGCCCTGGCGACGCCGTGGGCGGCGGCAGGATACTTCCAGTGGGACATGGTCGAGCTGCCCGCGGCCAGCGGCGCCGCGTGCGGCGACGGCTCGCCGTACCGCTTCTTCGTCAACCGCACACCGCTGTCGAAGAGCCTGGTCGCGGTTTTCGAGGGCGGCGGCGCGTGCTGGGACCAAAACGCCTGCCTGGGCATCGGCCCGCTGTCGGCGGCGAATCCGAACGGCATTCCGCCCGACTACATGCAGCACCTGAACAACATGGCGGCCAAGGGCCTGGTGACGCCGTTCAGCGCGCGCAACGATCCGTTCCAGAAGGTGCAGACGCAATCGTGGAACATCGTCTACCTGCCGTACTGCACCGGCGACGTGCACAGCGGAAGCAAGGTGACTGTCTACGACGACGCCGACCCGGCGCACCCGCGCACCCAGTACCACCGCGGCCAGGCCAACATCCGCGCCGCGGCGCAGTGGCTGCGCGACAACCTCGGCCGGCCGCAGGACATGATGCTTACCGGGTTCTCGGCCGGCGGCGTCGGCTCCACCGTCACCTACGGCATCGTTCGCGACGCGCTGCAACCTCGCGGCCGCGCGTCGCTGATCGCCGATTCCGGCTTGCTGATGCAAGCGCCGCGCAGCGGCACGCCCGAGCAGTTCCCGTCGCTGCCGCTGCACAACACGATTCGCGCCGCCTGGGGCCTCGACGAACCCGGCGGTTTGATCACCTCGTACACCGGTTCGCTGCCCGGCTTCGACCCCGACAACCTCGGTTCGGTGAACGGCGCGCTCGCAAGCCGCTATCCGCAGGATCGCTTCACCTTCCTGGCTTTCCAGGCCGACATGAACTTCTCATCGTTCAGCTACGCGAAGTTCTACGCCGACATCGCGAACGCACCGAATGACTTCGTACGCCGGCAAAACACCCTTGCGCGCTGGCAGCCTGACCTGGCGATGCACGCCGCAGACCTCGGGCCATACAACAACGTCGCGTTCCACCAGGCCTTCTTTCGCAACTTCAACGAGTCGCATTGCCTGACGATCGTCGACTTCTCGGCGACCGGGATCGAGGAACTCGGCATCCCGAGCATCGCGCCCGTGGTCGACGCCACCCTCGAGCGCGGCGCGGTGACGAAGAACGTCGAGCAGGACCACGTCAGCGACTACTTCCGGCCGGTGAGCGACGTGATCCGCTTGTTTAAGCTGCTGACGCGGTTGCTCAGTTGACGCGGTGGGGCAGGATCTTCAACCCTCCTTCTCCCCCCTCCCTGCAACACCAAAGCGATGCGGTTTACGCGAGAGCGGCCGCGCCCGGCCCGCGCGACTTCCGACTTGGCGGGCCGGGGGCAGCGTCAGGGCTTGGTGGTCGGTTGCGTCGTCGGCGCGGTGCCGGTCCTCGTGGTCTCGACGGTGGCAGTCTTGCCGCCGCTGCCGGTGATCGTGGACGTCGTCCCGCTCTCGTTGTGCGCTGTCTCATGAGTCGTGACCTGGCCGTTGGCCCGGGTCGTGCTGCCGCTGGCGCCTTCCCGGTTGCGCTGGGACTGGCGCGTCCGGGTCTTGCCGTTCGGGCCGGTGGTGGTGGCCGAGACCTGGCCGCTCCCACGCTCAACCTCGTGGGTGGCGGTCTTGCCGTCGGCACCGGTCACGGTGGTACTGGATGTTCCGTCGGCGCGGGTCGTTGTCGCAGTAGCGGTCTTGCCGCCGCTACCCGTGATGGTGCTGCTCGAACCACCGCCGCCGCGCGTCGTCTCGGCGGTCGCGGACTTGCCGTTGGCACCGTTGACGGTCGTCGTGGAGCCGGTGCCAGTGCGCTCCGTCTCGCGGGTGCGCGTCTTGCCGTCCGCGCCAGTACGGGTGACCTCGGTGCTGTCCTTGGTGCGATCGGCATTGCGAGTGTGGCTGCGGCCCCCGGAGCCGGTCACGGTGGTATCTCGCTCGCCGGCGCTGGCCTGGCCGGCCGCCAGTAGTGACAGCGCGGCGATGACGGGAGTCGCTAACAACAGCAGTCGAATGGGGCGGGGCTGCGAAGTCTTCATCGGTGTTCTCCGATAGAAATAGGGTACGTACTCAACGCGACTGTGACCATCGCGTTGACGGCGTGCACCTACGACGAGCATCCGATTGAGTCTGAAGACCTGCGGCCAACTTTGCCCCACGCCTGCTCCAATGCCCGGAGCGACAAAGTGCTAGCCCCGATGGCCGCACGGATCGACATGGCCATTAAATCTTCAATCGCCATTTTCTCGCGCGAAGTGGCACGGCGAAGGCCCGGACGGTGCACCGAGCCCCGCCCAGCGCTCAGTGCCTCGGCGTCATGGCCGATTGACAGCGGCCCACGCAGCGCCAACTGCAATCGACTCCGGCGAGCCCGCGCCGTACAGATCGTTGGCCGCGGAGATCGATGCCGATCGCGCAGCGGCATAGTTGGAAGACGAGGTCATGTAAACCGTCAGCGCGCGATACCAGATTCTCTCCGCCCTGTCCCGGCCGATGCCGACCAGGCTTCCCGTGCCGGTGGCAACCCGCGTATTGCCGGCCGTGCAGGTCGGGCTCGGGTTGCCGCCGGTGGTGCCCTCGGCGAGCAGATAGTAGAAGTGATTGGCGACACCCGACGAGTAGTGCACGTCGAGATTCCCGACCGTCGAGTACCAGCAATCGGCCGAGGCGCCGTCGCTGCTGGGCTTGATCATCGAACGGATGACGGAAGTGCCGTTCGCGAACAACTTCTCGCCGATCAAGTAGTCACCCGGATCGTTCGGATTGTTCGCGTAGAACTCGACCATCGTGCCGAAGATGTCGCTCGTTCCCTCGTTCAGCCCACCCGACTCGCCCGAGTAGATCAGGCCCGCAGTGCGCGAAGTCACGCCGTGCGACATCTCGTGCCCGGTAACGTCGAGCGAGACGAGCGGAAGGATGCTCGCATTGCCGTCGCCATACGTCATGCAGAAGCAGCCGTCATTCCAGGAGGCATTGGCGTAGTCGTTCCCGTAGTGGACGCGGCTGTTGGCGCCGACGCCGTCGTTGCCGATCCCGTTGCGGCCGAACACATTGAAGTAATAGTCCCAGGTCGTCGCGACGCCATAGTGTGCGTCGACCGCAACAGTTTGCCGATTTGCCGTGCTGCCGTCGCCCCACGCATTGTCCGCGTCGGTGAACAGCCTGCCGCTGCCGCTTGTGCGATTCTTCATGTCCAGCGTCGACGAGCTGCCGCGCGTGCTGTCGGTCAACCTGAAGCCGGCGCGGGCGGTCGCGGTGTTGAGGCTTACGGACCCGTCGAACAGGCTCTGGCCGGTGCCCACGGCCGGCGCGGTCTGGATATCGTCCCAGGCGTCGAGCACTCCCCCCGCCATGGCGTCGACGATCACGTGCAGCCTGCTCGGCGTGCCGTCGGCTAGTTCGCCACCCATCTCGACGTCCCAGGCGAGCCGCGCCGGCTCGCTGCGTGCGTAGACCACCAGTTCGGGTGCGGCCGCGGCACGGTATCCTGAATGCGCCGCGGCCGCAGAGTCGATCGCCTCATTGACCGCCACGCGCGGCCGCAGGTCTACGCTTGGTACGCGCGACAGCGTCTGCGACACGCTGAGGAATGCGCCGCTGCGGCCACTGTGCACCACCAGGTCGCCACCGATCACACGCAGACCCTGGAAGCGCCGCGCAAAGCGCACGTGCTGCGCCCCGTCGACATCGAACATCACGTCGCGTGCCTCGAAGCTGAAGCCGGGCCCGGACAACGTCCGCTGCGAAAACGCACTGATCGCGTCCTGCGCGCGCGCCACCGCTTCGTCCCGCGCAGCCGCCTGAGCCTGAGTCCCACCCAGCACGAGCATCGCTGTGGCCGCGCAAACGGCCAAGACGCGGCTGGTCGTGCCACCTGTTGATTTCGGATCTTTCACTGCAGTCTCCTTTGGTTGTGGGATCGCGGCTGCTCCAACGATTTTTGAAGCGGCTCGCGGCGCCGATCTTGAGTAGCGGCGACGCTCGGTGTCAACCCCCAGACACGATGGATTCGATGCCCCCCGTCGCCGATGCAAGGCCCTGCTGGTGACCTCCGCCAGCGCGGATTC
>JBDTSN010000190.1:0-5213 GCA_039931145.1 Burkholderiales bacterium
CGGCAGCGGCAAGACCTTCACCGCGATCAGCTTCATCTACCGCCTCATCAAATACGCCGGTGCGCGGCGCGTGCTGTTCCTGGTCGATCGCGGCAACCTCGGCCGGCAGACGAAGAAGGAGTTCGACCAGTACGTCAGCCCGGTCAACAACTTCAAGTTCGGTGAGGAGTACATCGTCCAGCATCTGGCGAGCAACACGCTCGACACGACGGCGCGCGTGTGCATCAGCACGATCCAGCGCATGTACTCGATGCTCGCCGACCGCGAGTTGCCCGACGACCTGGATGAAGCATCGGGCTCGGCGCTCGACAGTCTGGTGCAATCGCAACCGCCGATCGCCTACAACCCGCGAATCCCGATCGAGACCTTCGACATCATCGTCACCGACGAAGCGCACCGCTCCATCTACAACCTGTGGCGCCAGGTGCTCGAATACTTCGACGCCCACCTGATCGGCCTGACGGCGACGCCATCGAAGCAGACCTTCGGCTTCTTCAATCAGAACCTGGTGATGGAGTACGGCCACGAGCAGGCGGTGGCTGACGGCGTGAACGTCAACTACGACGTCTATCGCATCCGCACGCAGGTCAGCGAGCAGGGCGCCTCGGTCGAGGCCGGCTATCACATCGACTACCGCGACAAGCTCACGCGCAAGCTGCGCTGGGAGCAGCTCGACGAAGAGTTTGCCTACGACCCGAACCAGCTCGACCGCGACGTCGTCGCGGTGGACCAGATTCGCACCCTTGTCCGCACCTTCCGCGACAAGCTGTTCAGCGAGATCTTCCCCGGCCGCACCGAGGTGCCGAAAACTCTCGTCTTCGCGAAAGACGACAGCCACGCCGAAGACATCGTGCGCACCGCGCGTGAGGAATTCGGCAAGGGCAACGAGTTCGTGCAGAAGATCACGTACCGGACGACGGGCGAGACGCCCGAGCGCCTGATCGCCGCCTTTCGCAACAGCTATCACCCGCGCATTGCGGTGACGGTCGACATGATCGCCACCGGCAATGACATCAAGCCGCTTGAGATCGTGATGTTCATGCGCGCGGTGAAGAGCCGCAGCTTCTTCGAGCAGATGAAGGGCCGGGGGGTGCGCGTCATCAACCCGGCCGACCTGCAGAGCGTGACGCCCGACGCCAAGGCCAAGGACCACTTCGTCATCGTCGATTGCGTCGGCGTGTGCGAGCAAGACAAGACCGACAGCCGGCCGATGGATCAGAAGAAGAGCGTGCCGCTGGAAAGGCTGCTTCAGGCCGTGGCACTCGGCAACACCGAACCCGAAGTGCTGTCGTCGATCGCCGCGCGGCTGGCACGCCTGGAGAAGGACCTACCCGAACCCGACCAGGCGCGCATCTCGCAGGCGGCCGGCGGCCTGACGCTGAAGGACCTGGCGCGCGGGCTCGTCGATGCGTTGAACTTCGAGCCCTCGCCCGACCAGCCGCCCGGCCAGGCGGCTGCTCTCGTTCAACAGGCTCTGCAGGCTGCGACCCGGCCCTTCTCGAACCCGGCGCTGCGCGAACTGATCATCACGTTGAAGCGGCAGAACGAACAGGTCATCGACACCGTCACCCAAGACCAGGTACTCGAAGCCGGCTTCAGCGAAGCGGCCCGCGAACGTGCACGCCAGATCGTCGGCAGCTTCGAGAACTTCATCCAGCAGCACAAGGACGAGATCACAGCGCTGCAGATCCTCTACAGCCGCCCGACGAAGGCGCCGCTGACCTTCGATGATCTCAAGTCGCTCGCCGATGCGCTGCGCGCGCCGCCGCACCTGATCAGCGAATCCGCGCTCTGGCAAGCCTACGCGGCGCTGGACAAAAGCAAGGTCAAAGGAACCAGCACTCGGCGCATCCTCACCGACCTCGTCTCACTGGTGCGCTACGCGATGCACCAGGACAACGAGCTCGTGCCCTACCCCGAACGCGTCGCCGCCAATTTCAAGGCGTGGCTGGCGCAGCAGCAGGCATCACGAGAGACGGCGGGCAAGGCCTTCACCGACGAGCAGCGCTGGTGGCTGGAGAAGATGGCCGAGCACATCGCCTCGAATCTCGGCCTGATGGCCGAGGACTTCGACTACGCGCCCTTCGACCCGCGCGGTGGGCTGGGCAAGGTGCATCAGATCTTCGGCTCGGAACTGCCGAAGGTGATCGAGGCGATGAACACCGCACTGGTGGCATGATGACCGGCAAGCCATGAACCACGTGCTCGCCCCCCACCTCGACGAACTGCGCAACCTGTGCCGTCGCTTCGGCGTCGCGCGCCTCGAACTATTCGGATCGGCGACGACGGAGGCCTTTGACGCCGAGCACAGCGATCTGGACTTCCTGGTGGACTTCGATGCCGATTCTTCCGGGCTTTTCGGTCGCTACTTCGGTCTGAAGGAGTCGCTCGAGGCCTTGTTCGGGCGACCCGTCGACCTGGTGACGCTTGCTTCGCTGCGCAACCCGTACTTCATCCAGGCCGTCAACGAGACGCGCGAACTCGTGTATGAATCCGAAGACGCCCAAGCTGCTTGAGGACATCCGCGACGCGGCGGCGTTCATCGGCGAAGCCACGCTCGGCAAGAGCCTGGACGACTATCGGGCCGATCGCTTGTTGAGGCAGGCGATCGAGCGCAACTTCGAGATCATTGGCGAAGCGATGAACCGCCTTGCGCAGCATGACACTGGCACGGCGGCGCACTTCGCGAAGCACCGGCAGATCGTCGACTTTCGCAACGTGCTGATCCACGGCTATGACCTGATCGACCACCGCATCGTGTGGAACGCCATTGTCGAAGAGGTGCCTGCCCTGTTGTCTCAGGTCGAGGCGTTGCTCGCTGTTCCGCGTTGAAGCCGGAATTGCCAAGCGCAGCCGTTCCGCATCAGCTCTTCGGCGCGAAGCTGCCGATGGTGATTGCGGCGATGAACAGGGAGTTGACCGCGTGATCTGGCCTGCGCGACTGGGCGATGTTGCCGCCTCGATGAAGAACGGTCTGTACAAGCCCGCGTCAGCATATGGCGCCGATGGGGTGCCGTGTCTGCGCATGTACAACATCGACGGCGGTTCGATCGTCTGGCGCGACATCAAGCGCATGCGGGTATCGCCGATCGAGCTTGACGAGTACGGATTGCGCGAAGGGGACTTGCTCGTCAATCGCGTGAACAGCCGCGAATTGGTGGGCAAGACGGCCTGTATACCGGCATCGCTTGAACAGAGTGTGTACGAAAGCAAGAACATCCGTGTTCGGCTCGAGACTTCGAAGGCGCTGCCAAAGTTCATCAATTACCAGCTGCTCGCTCGAAGCAAACAACACTTCGCAGCGAATGCGCAGCAGGTCGTCGGCATGGCGTCCATCAGCCAGAAGCAGCTCGCGGACTTCCCGATCGTTCTGACGGTCCTCGACGAGCAGCGCCGCATCGTCGCCAAAATCGAAAAGCAGTTCTCCCGCCTCGACGAAGCCGTCGCCAACCTTAAGCGTGTCAAGGCCAACCTCAAACGCTACAAGGCTGTTGTCCTCAAGGCCGCGGTCGAAGGCCGACTCGTTGCAGGAGCGAGTGCAGTCGAACGTACAACTGTCGTGGGTGAACTTCGCGTGGGATGGCGTTGGACAACTGTGGGCGGTACGTATTCACCCCCCTCCCCATCCCACAGGCGCCCGAACCCGCAGTCATGTGAGGTTGCACATGGAATTTCTCTTGTAACTTACTGATTTTGCTCAGACACTGTGCGCATGTACAGCGCTGTCGATGATCCCAGCCAAACACCTGAGCAGGCCGTTGCAGCCAAGCCGGCAACCATCGAGCAATGCCATGAGCTGATCGATGCGATGGCGTTGCAGATCGGGCAGCTGCGCGAGCAGATGGCCTTGATGCAAGAGCGGCTGAAGCTGGACTCGCGCAACTCATCGAAGCCACCTTCGTTGGACGGCCCGGGCACGGGCAATCGCGCGCAGCGGCGTGCCAGCCAACGCAAGCGTGGCGCGCAAAAAGGCCACCCCGGCACGTTTCGTGCGCTGCTGCCCGAGGCCCAGCTCGATGCCGTGCACGACTGCGCGCCGGCGCCGATGTGCGACTGTGGCGGGACGGTCGCCGCGCGGGGCAAGCCAGTGCGCCATCAGGTGTTCGACGTACCGCCCGTGGTGGTGCCCGAGGTGCAGGAGTATCGGCTGTACAGCGGCGTGTGCACCCGTTGCGGTCGCGAGCATCGTGCGGCCTTGCCCGCGGGCGTACCCAGCGGCCAGATCGGCCCCCGCGCGTTGGCCCTCGTGGGCGTGCTGGGCACGCGCTACCACCTCACGCAGTTCAAGACCCGGGACTTGCTCGCGCAGATGCTGGGCGTGGACTTCAGCGTGGGCGCCATCTCGCAGGCGCACGGCAAGGTGGCCGCGGCGCTGAAGGCCCCCGTGGCCGAGGCTGCGGCGACGCTGGCTCAAGCGCCCGTGTTGTACATGGACGAGACGCGCTACCCACGCGAAGGCTCGGCCAACTGGGTGTGGGGCGTGATCCAGCCGAGGCTGGCCGTCTTCAGCGTCCTGCCCTCGCGTGCGCGCTACGTGATCCACAACCTCATCGGCCAGGCGCCCCAAGGCGTGGTCGTCTCCGACCGCTACGCTGCCTACGCCTACATCGATGCCGCTCGGCGCCAAGTGTGCTGGGCCCACTTGCTGCGGGACTTCAATCGCATCGGCCAGCGCGTCGGGTTGCCCGGGCGCGTGGGCCGTCGACTGCTTGGGCTGGGCTATGTGATGTTTCGCTGGCGCGAGCGAGGCAAGACCACCGCCGAGCAGTTCGAGCCGCTGCAACGTCGGCTGCGCAAAGCCCTGGAGGCCGGCACACGCCAGCAAGAGTGCCGCCGGACCGCCAACACCTGCGCCAATGTGCTCAAGCTGTGGCCGGCGCTGTGGGGCTTCATCACCAACCCGGGAGTGGAGCCCACCAACAATGCCGCCGAGCAGGCGCTGCGCGGCATCGTGCTCAAGCGCAAGATCTCCGGGCCGACGCGCTCGCGCCGCGGCGACGAGTTTATCGCCCACGGCTTCAGCGCTTACGAGAGTTGCCGCCGCCAAGGCCGCGACTTCATCGACTACATGCGCGGCGCAGTCATCGCCTGGATCGACGAGACCGCGCATCCGAGCCTGCTTCCGGCGCCCGTGCCAACCGGCTGAGCGAACTACCTGGGAGTCTTGGCGCACGGCGGCCTCCTCAAGCACGGGGAGGGGGTGAATACGTACC
>JBDTSN010000191.1:0-5211 GCA_039931145.1 Burkholderiales bacterium
TCCAGAAGCGCGTCTGGTGTCCGAAGTGGACGCCGGCTTCCAGCATTTCACGCATGCTGACTGTCATTGAAGTTCCAAAGGTTGGTTCTAAAATCCGGCATGAATTGCAACTCGATGTTCAAGTTGCAACACCTTTCGAGTGCCGGGTTTGCGATTTGTCGATCCGTCCGCCGTTCAAGCCAAACCTGATCCGATCAGCCGCGATTCCCTTACGAGAGTTGCTCGCGACATTGGCGTCCGGATAAACCCGTGGAGTATAGCAGGACGATGACGCCCGAATGGATCGACCTGGCCTCGGCACGCAACGCGATCGCGGCCGGCAGCCAGTGCGGCGCTGCCTTGTTCGAACGCTCGCAGCAGGCCGCGAACAGCGCGGCGATGCACCACGCTTTCATCCGGCACTTTGACGGCGCAGCTGGCGTCGCTGCGTTCGTCGATGCGCAACGCAAAGCAGGCGCGCCGCTGTCGCCGCTCGCCGGACTCGCGGTGAGCGTGAAGGATGTGTTCGACGTTGCCGGCCAGGTAACGACCGCTGGCTCGCTCATCCTCGCGGAGCGGCCGGCGGCAACGGTCGACGCGCCTGCGGTCGCGCGCATACCAACATGACCGAGTTCGCGTTCTCCGGCGTCGGCATCAACCCGCATTACGGCACGCCGGTCAATCCGATGACCGCAAAGCTCGACGCCACCACGCCGCGCATCCCTGGCGGATCGACCTCGGGTGGCGCGGTTTCGGTCGCTGGCGGCGCGGCGTGGGCGGCGCTTGGCTCCGACACCGGCGGCTCGATCCGCATCCCGGCGGCGCTACAAGGGCTCGTCGGCTTCAAGAGCACGGCGCGACTCGTTCCGACCGAAGGCTGCATACCGCTGTCGACGACGCTCGACACGGCGTGCGCGATCACGCGGTCGGTGCGCGATGCAGTGCGCGTGCACGAGATCCTCGCCGCACGGTCGGTCAAGCTGGCCGGACGCCCGATGCAGACACTGCGCTTTGCGCTGCCGACAACAACCCTGCTCGATGCGATGGACACGAATGTCGCCGCCAGCTTCGCGCACGCGATCGACACCTTGCGCGCGACGGGCGCGACGATCGATGAGATCGAACTTCCCGAACTCACCGCACTGAGCCGGCTTCAGGTCTCCGGTGGCTTTGCCGCCGCCGAAGCCTGGGCCTGGCATCGGCGACTGCTCGAGACGCGCGCGGCCGACTACGACCCGCGCGTTTCGGTACGCATCCAACGCGGCGAAGCCATCAGCGCGGCCGATTACATCGACCTCTTCACCGCGCGCCGTGCGTGGATCTCGACGATGGCAACGCGCGTGCGCGGCTTCGACGCGCTGTTGTCACCCACCGTGCCCATCGTCGCGCCCGCGCTCACGCCGCTCGTCGAGAGTGACGACGCGTTCCACGCTGCGAACGCCCTGCTGCTACGCAACCCATCGGTCGTCAACATGCTCGACGGCTGCGCGCTCTCGCTGCCATGCCACTCGGCGGGCGAGATGCCGGTCGGCTTGATGGTCTGGAGTGGCGCGATGCAGGACGACACCGTGCTCGACGTGTCACTCGCGATCGAATCCGCGCTCGCAAAAGTGCTCACCTCCACTCCGCGCGCCTGACAATGCGCATCGCCATCGTCGGCGCCGGCATCATCGGCGTTACCACCGCCTACGAACTCGCGGCCGACGGCCACGAGGTGACCGTGTTCGAGCGGCGTGGCAGCGTGGCAGCGGAAACGAGCTTCGCGAATGCCGGCATCGTTGCCCCGGGTTACGTCACCCCCTGGTCCTCACCCGGCATGCCGCTGAAGGTACTGACGCACCTCTGGGCGCGCCACGCGCCGGTGCGCCTGAATGCGACGCTCGACATCTCGACCCTCGGCTGGATCTGGCAGTGGTGGCGCGCGTGCAATGCGCGCCGCTACGCGGCAAACCGCACTCGCATGCAGCGGCTCGCGATGTTCAGCCGCGAACGCTTGCACGAGCTGACGCGCACACTGCGGCTCGAGTACGAACGCAGTGATGGCTTTCTCGTGCTGCTGCGCGGCAAGCGCGATCTGGCTGCGGTGCAACCGGGGTTGGCCGTGCTGCGCGAACTCGGCGTCACCTTCGACGAACTCGACGCCACAGCCTGCCTGCGCGTCGAGCCCGGGTTGAGTACGGCGACGCCGCTGCACGGCGGCATCTGCCTGGCAAACGACGAGGTCGGCAACTGCCGCCAGTTCGCATTGCTCATTCGCACGCAGGCGCAGCGCCTGGGCGCGCGGTTTCGCTTCCACACTGCTGTGCAAGATCTGCATCCCGGCGCTCGCCCGCAGGTGACGCACGAACACCTGAGTGGCGAGGAGACGACGCGCTTCGGTGTGAACGGCGATGCGGCGTCGCGCGAAGGCCCGGCAACCGTGCCGATGGTTCAAGGCCCCGTGACCGAGCAGTTCGACGCCGTCGTACTCTGCGCTGCGCTCGGCGCGCCGATGCTCCTCGCGCCGCACGGCTTGCGGCTACCGCTCGCCGCCGTGCACGGCTATTCGATCACCGCACCGCTGCGCCACATCGACGATCACGCCGACATCGGCCCGCGCTCGGCAGTGATGGACGAGCGCTACAAGGTCGCGATCACGCGCCTGGGCAAGCGGGTGCGGGTTGCCGGCAGCGCCGAGCTGGGCGGATCGGCGACGCGCCACCACCCGGGCGCGATCGAGACGCTGCACAAGGTGCTCAACGACTGGTACCCAGGCGCGGCACGCATGAGCCAGGCACAGCAATGGAAGGGCGCACGCCCGATGCTGCCCGACGGTCCGCCGGTGCTTGGTGCGAGCGGCATCGAAGGCGTTTGGCTCAACCTCGGCCACGGGTCGAGCGGCTGGGCGCTCGCGTGCGGTTCGGCGCGGGTGCTCGCCGATCAAATTGCCGGGCGCGTCCCCGCAATCGATGTCGAAGGGCTCGACGTCGCTCGCTTGCGCGGCTGAGACTTCGGGCACCGAGATTCTCGCGGCACGAAGAGCACCTGCGCGCCGAGCACGCTGAGCACGCTGAGCAGCGTGAACTGAAACACAATGAGAGCGGCAATCGCATTCCGCATGCACCGGGCCGCTACTCCGTCACCCTCGATCCGACTCTCGATGTACAACACCTCCCGCCTTCGCACAACGCTGCCGCTGCACGGCGTCGCCGCGAGCCGCGTGATCGAACAGCAGGCGCAATCGGGGCTTCCCGTGCACACCTTGATGCGCCGCGCCGGATTGGCAGTAGCGCGCCTCGCACTCGCCGTCGCGCCGCATGCGCAACGGGTCTGGATTGCCGCCGGCCCTGGCAACAACGGCGGCGACGGGCTCGAGGCTGCGATCACGCTGCGCGAGGCGCGGCGCGAGGTGCACGTCACGCTGATCGGCGACGCCGGTGCGCTGCCGCCCGACGCCGCCGAGGCGCTGCGGCGCGCGCAGGCCGCGGGCGTCGAGATCGGCGACGCTGGCGCGCCGCCGCTGCAAGTGCACGATCTGGCGATCGACGCGCTGCTCGGCCTCGGTGCGAGCCGCACGCCGCAGGGGCGGCTCGCGGCGACGATCGCCGAACTCAATGCCCTGCCCTGCCCTGTGGTCGCGGTCGACGGGCCTTCGGGGCTGAACTCGCAAACCGGCCAGCCGTTGGGCGAAGCCTGCGTCAGCGCGGCGCATACGCTCGCGCTGTTGACGCTCAAGACCGGCCTCTTCACCGGGCATGGGCGCGACCTGGCGGGCGAAGTCTGGTTCGACGATCTCGGCGCCGCCGGATGCACGCAAGCGCCAGACGCCTGGTTGACGGGCGCCGATGCGGCGCAAGCCATCCACAAGCAGCGATTGCATGCGCAGCACAAGGGCAGCTTCGGCGATCTCGTCGTCGTCGGCGGCGCACCCGGCATGACGGGTGCAGCGTTGCTCGCTGCTCGCGCGGCGCATGCAGCTGGCGCCGGGCGCGTGTTCGTCGACCTGCTCGACGCCGAGGGCGCAGCGTTGACGCTCGACGTCGACCGCCCGGAATTGATGTTTCGCCACGCCTGGTGGCAAAGCACACCGGCGGTGATCGCAGTCGCGACCGTCGTCTGCGGCTGCGGCGGTGGCGATGCGGTGCGATTCGCGCTGCCGCGCCTGTTGAGCCTGGCCACGCGGCTCGTGCTCGACGCCGACGCGTTGAATGCGATTGCATCCGACGAAGCGCTGCAGACGCAGTTGTCGGCACGCGCCGCGCGTGCCCATGCGACGGTGCTCACGCCACATCCGCTCGAGGCCGCACGCCTGCTGGGCGGCGCGGCGCGCGAGGTGCAGGCCGACCGCCTGCAAGCGGCACAGACGCTGGCCGATCGCTTCGGCTGCGGCGTGCTGCTGAAGGGGTCCGGCAGCATCATCGCCGCGCCTGGGCGCGTGCCGAGCATCAATCCGACCGGCAACGCGTCGCTCGCAACTGCCGGCACTGGCGACGTACTCGCCGGCTGGCTCGGTGGACTCTGGGCCCAGGACGGGCAAGCCGACCGGACCTTCGACATGGCCTTGGCCGCCGCTTACCAGCATGGCGCGGCGGCAGACACCGCCGGCGTGTCGCCGTTGCGGGCGGCCGATCTGATCGAAGTGATGTTGCGCGACGCGCACGCGCCGACACGCATCGCGCGTCACCTGCAAAGCAGCGTCAGTTGATCGTCGCGGACCCTGGCGCCTGTGCGCTTGCCGGCGTGAAGAGCCCGCCGACGTCGATCGGATCGAAGTGGTACTTCAGGCCACAGAATTCGCAGCCGATCTCGACCCGGCCCTGCTCGGCGACGATGTCGTCGACCTCGGCCGCTCCGAGGCCGAGCAACATGCGCCCGACGCGCTGACGCGAGCAGTTGCACGCGAAGCGCGGCGCAAGCTCGCCGGTCTGCGGCTCGAAGCGGCGCAACGGTTCTTCCCAGAACAGACGGCGCAGGATCGTCTCCGACGGCATCGACAACAGCTCTTTGCGCGTCAGCGTGCCGGCCAGCATCGCGATGCGCTTGTAGTCCTCGTCGAGCCCGATGCGGTCCTCGTTGCGTTGCCCACCCAGGTTGCCGACGCCGCTCACCGGCATGCGCTGGATCAGGAGGCCCGCCGCCAGCTCGTCGTTCGCGGCAAGCATGAGCCGCGTGTCGAGTTGTTCGGATTGCAGCATGTAGTGCTCGAGAACTTGCGACAACTGCTGCAACGGCTCGCGCTGGTCGCCGTGCAGC
>JBDTSN010000192.1:0-5195 GCA_039931145.1 Burkholderiales bacterium
GCCCGGTGCCAGCAGATGCCCTCCTGGCCGGTGCGTATGGCCCCGTGCACCAGAGTCCCGGTCGCTTGCAACTAGGCCAGCGCGGCTCGGCCGTCCACATCTGCGCAGACCTCGCCGGAGGCTCGAAGGACATAGCCCTGGGACGAGCTGCTCTGAATTTTGCCTATGCTTCCGCTCCGGGCCTTTCAGCGCCGCGCGGCCCGCAACACCGCAATGTCGCGCGCCACCGCGCTCGCAAGTTGTAGGCTTCAGCTCAACGCGTTTGCTGCTCCAGGCAGAAGCCGACGCTCCACGGGCGCTGCCAGCCTTGGCTCTGGCTCGCCACAATTGTGCGGTCCGTGGCGACGACCTCCACCACGTAGCCGCAGGCGACCATGCCGGTGGTGTCGAGCGACCAGGCATCGCCAGCCACCGAAGTGTTGACCGTGCCATCGCTCGGGCTGGTGACAGCCTCGCCCGGATCGTTGATGCCCGGTGGCTTGACGCGGATGCTCCAGTTCAGCATGTGCAGGTCACGCGCCACGAAGGTGCCGGTGATCGTCGAGCCGTTCGGGAACTTGCCGCAGTTGCCGGTGCCCGAAGTGATGTCGATGTCCACCGTGGGTGCCGTGTTGTCGAGCTGGATCAGTTGGCTGTCTTCGCTCACCTTGATGCCGCCGGGGTCGTAGGCGGACAGCGTGACGATCCAGCGATCGTCGCCACTCGAGTTCCAGTGCGCGAGCAGGCCATTCACGTTGTTTGCGAAGGCCACGTAGTCGAAGCGCTGGGTCACCGCGTTGGCGTTGTGCTTGTAGGTGCTGCCGTCGCTGCGCGTGAGCGTGAGCTCGATGAGCACTGGCGTGCGCACGACGCTGCCCTCGGGCTGCACTTCGACCTTGTAGGTATAACCGGCCGGCAGCGGCGTACCTTGCAGCGTCACCGCAGCGCCGAACGGGCAATCGCCGCCCACGGCCGCGTTGTTCGTCGCGAATTGAGCGTCGGGTGTCGTCATGCCGGTCACGTCACTGATCATGCTCACGGGGATGCCGCCCAGGATCGCGATCTTGCCTGCCGGCCCATGCACCACGCCGCTGGGCGTGACGTGGATCCACGTCTGCTCGCGGTTGCCCCAGGTGGGGACGGTATTGGGCGCATTACCCGGCACCGCCACGGCCCACGACAGGATCGCGCGGATCGGCAGCACCACGGGCCCTTCGTGGCAATCCTTGCGGTATC
Organism: Burkholderiales bacterium; assembly: GCA_039931145.1. Lineage (GTDB taxonomy): Bacteria > Pseudomonadota > Gammaproteobacteria > Burkholderiales > Burkholderiaceae_C > CAIKUF01. The sequence continues at coordinate 1,216 of JBDTSN010000192.1, forward strand.
TGGAAAGATCGACCGGCAGCCGCACGGCGCAAAACATGCCGTCAGCCGGTATGCCGGGCACGTCGTAGACCTGCACGCTCGAGGTGCCGAGAAAGGTGTCGAACGAGCCGTTGCTGTCGGTGTCGGCCCACCAGGACACGAACTCGCCACTGCCTGCGGTACACGGGCCGCCGTTGTAGCCCGACGCGCGCTTGATCCTCACCACGCCCACGAGGGTGTCGGGTGAGTTCGGGTCGAGACCGATGCAAGTCAGCTCCTCATAGCTGATATCGCCGTCGGTCTTGGGGAAGAGGATGTCGATCAGCTTGTCGCCAAGCTTGATACCGGGCAGTGTCTGCGCCAGCGCGGCGGCGGAAAAGCCGGCCGGGCTCATCGCCAGCGCGTGGATCTGCGGGAAGGCGAATCGGTGCGGCGGCACCTTCTCGTCCCGGTACAGCGTGGCGAGTTCGGCCGGCGCCAGCGCGATCTGCTTGGTGACCAGCGGTTGCTCCAGATCGAGCGTCTGCTGCAGCGCGACGGGCAGCTTCACTTTTACGGCTTCGAAGACATCGGCCAGATACAGCAGCCGGCGCGGCTCGACCTGGATCGTCGCGTCCTTGTGCTCGCCCCAGGGCGGGTTCCAGCTCGGCTGGTTCGGCGGCGGCGGCGCGTTCCACGACAGGATGGCACGCATCTTGATCAGCTTGGCGCCGAAGAAGCAGAACTGCTGTGCCGGGTTGGCGGGCAGCTGCGCGGCATATTCCAGGCGTTTGGCACCAGTCTTGCCCTGAGGGATGTCCCAGACCTGGAAGCTGGTGAGCCCTTGATCCTGCCAGCTCGCACCGTTGTCGAACGACAAATAGAAGCGCACGTACTCGGTGCTGCCGGCAGTGCAGATCGTGCCGCCGTAGCCTCCAGGCTGGTTGACGTAGACCACGGCTTCGAGTTGCCGCTGCTGCGGATGGAAGCCCACGCACCCGAGTGACTCGTAGTAGGTATTGCCCGCCATCGGCAGCACGGGCTTGAAGGAGCTCTTGCCCAGAGTGCCGAAATAGTTGGGGTTTGAGAGCATCAGCGCCTTGTAGAACGTGCGCTCCTGGACGTACGCTTTCGCAGTCGTCGCCTTGCTGGGGTCCCTGGCCATGGCTTTCGCCTCCTTCAGTCTGTCGTGCTGCGAAGACAGATCGCAACTGAAGACAGCTTAGGCAGCAATGTGGCTCTTTGCACCCCCTAAGGTTGGGTGCATCACATGCAAGTATTTGTAGCGACTGGCGGCGGCTGCAGCCGTATCCCTCAAAGAGGATTGGCCGGAGGTGCCGCACGATGGATGAACCGATGGCATCGTCGTTGAGCACATGGGCCGCCGCACCCGTGCTTCGAAACTGACCTTACCCCTGGATTCGGTATCCCATGGCGCATACCGCGGCGCACTGAAGGAGTGAAACGATGAAACTCGAAGGTTCCTGCCATTGCGGCGCGGTGCACTTCAGCCTGGACAGCGACGGCGCGGTGCCCTACCAGCGCTGCTACTGTTCGATCTGCCGCAAGACGCAAGGCGGCGGCGGCTATGCCATCAACCTCGGCGGTGACGCGAAGAGCCTGCGCGTCACGGGTCGCAAGGCAATCTCGATCTATCACGCACGACTGCGCGGCGAAGACGGCAAGCGCCGCGCACGCAGTTCGGCCGAGCGCCATTTCTGCAGCCTGTGCGGCAGCGCGCTGTGGCTGTTCGACTCGCACTGGCCCGAGCTGATCCATCCCTTCGCCTCGGCCATCGACACGCCGTTGCCGGTGCCGCCGCAGCGCACGCATCTCATGCTGGGCGCCAAAGCCAGCTGGGTCGAGCCTGACATCCGCGGCGACGACAAGTGCTTCGACGAGTACCCCGACGAATCGATCGCCGACTGGCACGCCCGCCACGGCTTCACCGCGCCATAGGCATCACGCCCGCAATGGCTGCGTCAGCCCCCGCGCCCGCTTGCTCCACAAGGGCGGGCACGCGCAGAAGGACTGCGGACCCATGTTGATTCTTCAGGGGCGTCGACGCGATGAAGGCGCCCACTGCGGGTCACTGATCAAGATTTCTCAGACTTTGAAGTCCGTATCGCCTGGCGCAATCGCTGAAAGCGGCTTGATCGACGCCTGAGCGCTCACTCGGACGCCTGGGCGGCCAGCACCTCGCGCAGCTTGTCTCCGTGCTCGTCGGCGAGCGCCGCGTCGCGCAGCGCGCGTAGCCGCTCGGGCGCCGACGCCGCGGGCAATTGATCGAGCACCTGCATCAAGGTCGTGAAGTTGCGCATGCCGCGCTCGTGCGTGTCACCGTAGCCCTTGATCAAGCGCTGGCATTCGGCAATCTCCACCGCCAGCAGGTAGTCGCCGCGAGCGGCGGTCTCGTCCACCCGTTGCAGCCAGGCGTCGATGGCCACGTTCTCGTTGCGGTAGCGCAGGCTTGCACGACGCATCGGCCGCAGGCTCGCCAGGAAGTACAGCATCAGGAAGCCGGGCAGGCCCGAGGTCTTGATGACGCGGCCTTTGCACGTCAGACGCTCGACGACGCGCCGCGGCCACCCTGAAGCCAAGAGCCAGCTTCCCATCGCGGCGGGCATGGTGTCGCAGATCTCCTCGAGCCGCGGGTGCATGAATTCGTTGATGTCGACGACTTGCGCATCGGTGCTCCTGACCTCCTTGCGCACCCTTTCGAAGCGGCTGCCCCGCGTCTTGAGGTCAGCGACGCGAATGGTGTCCTCCCACGACATCCACAGCGCCAAGTAGCGTGCCAGCTCCTGCGTCAGTCGGGCATCGCTGCGGCCGCCTTCATGGCGCAGAAAGGGGCGGATGCGGTCGAGGTACATCGTGCCGTAGGCGAGGTCTTGGTAGTCGATGACCCGGCGCACGCCCTCGCGCAGCATCCGATGCGCCGGGGCCGGGAATTCGTCGACCACGCGCTGCAGCAGCGCGGCGACGCCGGGATGGTTGGCGACCGGAGCGGGCTTGTCGGCCGGAGCGCCGGCCGAGGTCGCGAGCGTGCGTGGCAGTGGAGGCAACTGGCTCAGCTCGAAGCCCGCGCCAAAGGCTTTCAGGCTCGGCTTCACGCCGACGCCGCCGCGCTCGATGCGCTGTTCGAACTGCTCGCGGCTGAACGGCAGCACGCCGGCGCCGGCGAGCGCGCCAAACAGCACGGCGCTGATCGCGCTGCCGGTATCTTCGGCCGTCTGCGCCATGTCGAAGCGCACGAAACGCTTCGCCGCGGCCTCGCCGGCGTCCAACAGCGGCTTCGGGTCGACCAGGCCGTCGCCCAGTTCCGACTTCTCATTGATCGAGTAGACGCGGCTGGTGGATGCAATCAGCGTGGTGCGATCGGACGTCACGAGACCGCGTTGCACCGCGCGCGCGCTTTCCATCAACTCTGACGCCAGCACCACATCGACGTCACCCGGTGTGGGCATCAGCGCCAGCACCGGCGCCTGTCCGGCGGCCTGTGCTTCGGCCTTGGGGAACAGCTCGACGTAGTAGATGGTCGCGCCGGTGCGCTGCGCGACGCCCGGCACTGACGTGGTCTGCGCCAGCCAGCCATTCTGTTCGCCCATGTCGACGATCCAGTCGGCGAGCACGCCGCCGCCCTCCCCGCCCATCGCGAAGATGGCGATCTTGAACGGCTCGGTCATGCGGGCCACCTCCAAAGCGCCTGAAACGCCAATGTGGTCAGAACGCGTAGGCGGCCAGCCGTTTGGCCGCGCGACGCTGCAGCCAGCCGATGATGGCGGCACGCGAGCGTTGTTGAAGGCGATCCCAGCGGTTGGGATTGCTGACGATCTCGACGCGGTAGAACGACGGACACAGCACCGCAGCGTGTGCCACCTCGCCGCACAGGCCGCAGCCCACGCAACTGTCCTGCACGTAAGTGATCGGGTCGAGCCGCAGCGGATCGGGATTGGGCTTGACGGCCAGCGACGGGCAGCCCGACAGGCGGATGCACGAGTGGTCGCCGGTGCAGGTGTCGG
>JBDTSN010000193.1:0-5194 GCA_039931145.1 Burkholderiales bacterium
ACTACGGCTACAACGCCCAGAACGGCGAGTACGGCGACATGATCGAGATGGGCATCCTGGACCCGACCAAGGTGACCCGCACCGCGCTGCAAAACGCGGCTTCTGTCGCCTCGCTGATGCTGACGACCGAGGCCATGATCTCGGAATCGCCGAAGGATGAAGCCGGCGGCGGCATGCCGGGTGGCATGGGCGGCATGGGTGGCATGGGCGGCATGGGCGGTATGGACATGTAAGAGCCAATCCGGGCCCTCGCGCCCGGAGTGCTTTGCCAGCAGAAAAGGGGCCGCAGCGATGCGGCCCCTTTTTTTGCTCGCTCGCGAGATGACAGCCGAGTCGATGCGGTGCGATGTTCATCTGGCGTCAGATGTGGGCCTGCATCTAAACGCAGCGTCCGTCGACGAAACCGGCAGAGGTTGACGACGGATAATCGCCACCTGCGCGACTCTCGCGCTTCGCCTCCCTCGCGTCCGATGACCCCTACTGCTGCGCTGCAACGATTTATCGAGGATGAACTTGCGCGCATGCCGGCGTTGATCGAGCAGGTCCGACGCGAGACGGCTGATGCATTGCGTCACGCCCCCCAGGCTTCGTTGACAGCCACCGAGCGCATGCAGCGCTTCGAGCTGGCGAAATCACTTGATGTCGAGGGCCAACGCTTCGCCAAGGCCTTCGTCGGCGCGCTCGCGCAGCGCGTTCGTGCTGACGGGGTCGCCGCGGTAACGGCGTCGCCACCACCGGTGCGTGGCTTGGCGTTGCTCGACGAATCGACGCACAACGCCGACATCGAGATCGCCCGCGTCGCGACGCAGATCGACAGCGTTGCCGAATGGGAACTGCGCGAGTTGCAGACCTTCACGTCCGCGCTGTGTGGCCTGCCCTACGTCTCCGTCTCGGCGAATCCGTTTCGGCCCGAAGCGTTCGCGCACGCGCTATGGCAGGCAGGAAGTGTCTTCGGCCGCGCATCCGACGATGTCGCGCTGCTGCGCGCTGCGGGTACGGCGCTCGCGAATGCCGTGCGGCACGAACTCGCCGCAGCCTGCACCCGCCTCGAGGCGCAGGGCGTTCAACCGAGCCTGTACCGCACCGCGGTGCCGGCGCAGGGCGAATCGACACGGACGAGCCTTCTGTCAGGTTTGCTCGACAGCGCCGCCAAGCCGCACGCAGCGCAAGCCGATGCGCAGACGCGCGGCCTGCTGAAGGACCTGTTCGACGCCATCGCCCAGGGCAGCCAGATGCACCCGGCGCTGCGTGCGCTCACCGCTTCGCTGCATGCGTCGGCGCTCGATCTGGCGGCGCGCGACGCGCAGCTGCTCGATTCGGCCGCGCACCCGTTCTGGAAGCTGCTCGACCGTTTTTCGTATCAGAGCGCCACCCACCCCGATGCCGCCGATCCGCAACTGCGCGCCTGGATCGGTTACGCGACCGAGCTCGTCGCCGCATTGCAGCGCTCGCTGTTGCCCGATGCCGAGCGCTATCGCGACTGCGTCGCCCAGCTCGAAGCCTATTCGATCGCGCAATTCAATACGCAGCTGCAGCAAGCGGCGAGCGATATCGCTGCCCTGGAGCGCCACGCCCCGAATTCCGCATCGATCGCGCTCGGCACGATGGATACCGTGCCGGCAGATCTGCTCGTCGCCACACCGGCTGCTGCAGACGATGCACCCGCCGCAGCCTGGCTGGCCGAGCAGCTCCCCGGTGCCTGGTACCGCATGTTTCTACGCGGCCGCTGGAGTGTGATGCGCCTGCTGTGGCGCAACGATGCGCACACGCGCTGGCTGCTCGCGAGCCCGCATCCGCAGCGCAACGACGGCTTCGAGCAGGCGACGCTCGTGCGCCTGCGCGCCGAAGCGCTGATCCGCCCCCTCATTGAACGCGCCGTCATCGTCCGCGCCGCCGAGAGTGTGCGCCGTCAGATCGCCGACACCCGCACCACCCACTGAAGCGAAACGGCCCCAAGCTCACTGCGTTCGCGCCCCCATGGACCCGAAGGGGCCACTGAGTGGCCCATGGGAGCGTCAGTGGCTTCGGGCGGCCGGGCGCCACTGCAGTGAAACGGCCCCAAGCTCACTGCGTTCGCGCCCCCCGAGGGGAGCGTCAGTGGCTTCGGGCGGCCGGGCGCCACTGACCGCCGTTCAGCCGGCGAGAGCAGCTTCGATCTCGCGCGCGACGAGCGCCGGCCGCTCGTGGACGATCCAGTGCGTTGCGTCGGGCACGCGCACGAGTCGCATCCGCGGCACGTAAGCCTCCAGCCCATCGAGCAATGCCGGCGGCAACGCGATGTCGCGCTCGCCCCAGATGACGAGCGTCGGCACGTCAACGGTCACGAATTCGGGCGGGAACGAGAGCGTCATGATGGCGTCGTCAACCGCCGTCGGCGGATGCAGCGGCGATGCGCGGTAGTAGTTGAGCCCGCCCTGCAGCCCGGCCTGCCAGACGGCACGGTATTGGCCCTTCACCACGTCAGTCAACCAGCCCGGCGCCACTGATGCCTGCTGCCCGTTGCTCTTGCCGCTGAAAAATGACCACATGCGCGCGAAGTCGTTCGCCGCCAGCAGTTCGACGGCGTCGTCGCGACACAGGAAGTTCATGTAGGCGCTCGCCTTCTGCTGCGCTGGCGAGTGCTGCAGTTCGCGCAGGAAGGTGGCCGGGTGCGGCGAATTGATGATCACGAGCCGCTCGAGCATGCCCGGCTGCTGCGCCGCCAGATTCCACGCCAGCGCGCCGCCCCAGTCGTGCGCGACGAGCGCGGCGAGCGGCGCGTCGGCCGCGCGGCCCGCAGCTTGGTTGCAATGCGCGGCGAGCGCGACGATGTCCGTTACCAGGTGCTTGGGCCGGTAGGCATCGACTTCGGCCGGTGCACTCGACTGCTCGAAGCCGCGCAGATTCGGCGCCACGCAGCGATAGCGGTCACCGAAGTGGCGCAGCATCTCGTCCCAGACGAATGCGCCTTCGGGGAAGCCGTGCAAGAAGATCACGAGCGGCGCGCCCTGCGGCCCGGCGGCGCGACACGACAGCGTGATGCCGTGCGGCAACGCGGCGTTGAAAGTCTCGATCATCGATGGCCCCGATAGCGAAGGCGGGTCGCCCGCAGCGCGAAGTATCGCGCCGCGTTCTTTGCCCCGCTTTTCGCCCCGTCCCCTGATGTTGCGATCAGCGCTGCGAAGCGTGCACCCAGCCATGCAGCGTCAGCGCCGCGTCGTCGATGCCAGTCTTCGCGAGCGCGGAAAAGAGCGCGACACCGACGTCCGCCTCCTCGGTCGTGAACTCGCCCAGAACCGCTTGCAGAACGGCGAGAGCGGCCTGTGCCTCGCGCCGATTCAGCTTGTCGGCCTTCGTCAGCAGCACGAGCAGTTTGACCGCGCCATTCGCGATGCGGGGCGCGATGAACTCGAGCAGTCGGCGGTCGAGATCAGTCGCGCCCAGACGCGAATCGATCATCAGCACGATGCCGGAGAGGCTGCGGCGCATCTCCAGATAGTCGGCCATCACCTGCTGCCAGCGCAGCTTCGCGCCGCGCGCCACGGCCGCGTAGCCGTAGCCAGGCAGATCGGCGAAGAGCGCATCGGGCGCATCCTTCGGGCCGAGCTCGAAGAGGTTGATGTGCTGCGTGCGCCCCGGCGTGCGCGACGCAAATGCGAGGCGCTTTTGCTGCGCGAGCCGGTTGATCGCGGTCGACTTGCCGGCGTTGGAGCGGCCGACAAAGGCGATCTCCGGCAGCTCGGTTGCGGGCAGTTCCGCGAGTTTGCTCGCTGTCGTCAGGAAGCGTGCGGTGTGCGTCCACGCCAATGCCGTCCTTGCGGGCGATTCGGCGGGTCGCGTGGTGGCCTGCGCAGGCGCGCGGGACGACGCTTCTTCATTCTTGTTTTCGGTCATCGCAGCGCGCCAAATTGCTCATTGTAAAATCTCCCGGTTTTGCGGCCTGAGCACATCCAAACATGAAGTCCATCGCCTCCCTGCTGCCCCGCCTGTTGGCGGCCGTCTTTGCCGCGGCGACGATCTCGGCGACCGCGCTCGGCGCCGAAGCAGCGGCGCCTGCCAAGCCCGATCTTGCCCGCGGCGCCGAGATTTCGGCCCAGGTCTGCGGCGCCTGCCACACGACCGACGGCACGCGTGGCGTGCCCGCGAATCCGATCCTGCAGGATCAGCATCCCGAATACCTCGTCAAACAGTTGACGGAATTCAAGTCCGGCAAGCGCGAGAACGCGATCATGACGGCCATGGCTTCGACGCTGAGTGAAGCCGACATGAAGAACGTCGCCGCGTTCTACGCGTCCAAACAGTCCAAGCCCGGTTTCGCAAAGGACAAGGACACCGTGCGCATGGCCGAGCGCATCTACCGCGGCGGCATCGCCGACCGCCATGTTCCGGCCTGTGCCGGCTGCCACACCCCGGATGGCGCCGGCATCCCTTCGCAATACCCGCGCATCGCCGGCCAGCATGCGGAGTACGCCGCCACACAGCTCACCGCTTTTCGCGACGGCACGCGCAGCAACAGCGTGCAGATGACCGGCGTGGCAGCGCGCCTGAACGACCGCGAGATCAAGGCTCTGGCCGACTACATGGCCGGGCTGCGCTGAAGCGGCAAGTCGCACGCAACTGCAAAAAGGCCGGTCGCGTACCGGCCTTTGTCATTTGCGCGACCATAGTGCGGCCGGCTCCGTAAGAACTTCGCACCGTCGGCCGACTCCAATAGTGTCCGCGCAAACTCTCTCACACCACGCCATGCATCTGCACACTGACAAGGGATTCCAGCACCGCACCAGTTCGGAGATCACGCCGCGCGCGATCTATGAACAGCGGCGCAACCTGCTCAAGCTCGTCGCGGGCGGCGCGGCCGGCGCGTTACTCGCCGGCTGGGCACAGCGCGAAGCCATCGCGCGGACGACGACGGCCGGCAAGCTCGCCGCGCTGCCCGGCGCGCGCAGCACTGTCGCTGGGGCGATGCTGATGGAAAAGCCCACCGCCTACGCCGACGTCACCGGCTACAACAACTTCTACGAATTCGGCACCGACAAGTCCGACCCCGCGCGCAACGCCGGCTCGCTCAAGACACGGCCGTGGACCATCGCTGTCGAGGGCGAGGTGAAGAAGCCGAAGACCTACGACATCGAGGAATTGCTCAAGCTCAGCCCGCAGGAGGAGCGCATCTACCGCCTGCGCTGCGTCGAAGGCTGGTCGATGGTGATCCCCTGGG
>JBDTSN010000194.1:0-5193 GCA_039931145.1 Burkholderiales bacterium
TGCCCTACACACTCGACACGAACGACATGCGCTTCGCGTCGGCGCAAGGCTTCAACACCGGCGAGCACTTCTTCCAGTACCTGAAAGATTCGTTCGACGTTCTCTACGCTGAGGGTGACCCAGCCGGCCTCGACCGCCCGAAGATGCTGAGCATCGGCATGCACTGCCGGATGCTCGGCAGGCCCGGGCGGTTTCGCGCGCTGCAGCGCTTTCTCGACTATGCGCAGCAGCACGAGAAGGTCTGGATCTGCCGCCGCATCGACATCGCGCGCCACTGGGCCGCGACGTACCCCGCGCCGGGCGCGGCGCAACAAGGCCAGACATGAACACGACGACCCTCACGCTAGACCAACTCAACGCGGCCACTCCTGCGCAAGCGCTTGCCTGGCTCGACGGCCTCTACGAACATTCGCCGTGGATTGCGGAGCAAGCGCTCGCGACGCGTCCCTTCGCGAGCCTTGCACAGCTCAAGCACGCGCTCGTCACCGTCGTTCGCAACGCCGGGCGCGACGCGCAACTAGCCCTCGTTCGCGCGCACCCGGAGCTGGCAGGCAAAGCGGCCGTCGCCGGCACGCTGACAGCGGAATCCACGAATGAGCAATCGAAGGCCGGCCTCGGTGCGTGCAGCGCTGAAGAGTTCGTGCGGCTCACGCAACTCAACGCCGACTACAACGCGAAGTTCGGCTTTCCGTTCATCCTCGCCGTGCGCGGGCCGCGCGGGCTCGGGTTGTCACGCGAGCAGATCATCGACACCTTCGCGCGCCGCCTCGAAGGCCACCCCGATTTCGAACTCGCCGAGTGCCTGCGCAACATCCACCGCATCGCGGAGATTCGACTCAACGACAAGTTCGGCGTCACGCCCGAGCTCGGCAACCTCGTGTGGGACTGGGCCGAGGAGCTCGCCACCGAGAGCGACGCCGGCTACAAGGAGCAGGGGCAACTCACCGTCACCTACCTGACGCCCGCGCACCAGTCCTGTGCCCTCATGCTGCAACGCTGGATGAAGGACTGCGGCTTCGACGACACACACATCGACGCCGTAGGCAACGTCGTCGGCGTCTATCACGGTAGTGATCGCACAGGCCGCAGATTGCTCACAGGTTCTCACTACGACACCGTCAGAAACGGTGGCAAATACGACGGCCGTCTGGGCATCCTCGTGCCGATCGCCTGCGTGCGTGAGCTGCATCGCGCCGGCAAGCGCCTGCCCTACGGCTTCGAGGTCGTCGGTTTCGCGGAGGAGGAAGGCCAGCGCTACAAGGCAACCTTTCTCGGCTCGGGCGCGCTCACCGGTCACTTCGACCCCGCGTGGCTCGATCAGCGCGACGCCGACGGCGTGAGCATGCGCGATGCGATGCACGCTGCGGGATTGCCCGGAACCTTGGAGACAATTGCCGCCGCTCAGCGCGACCCGGCAAACTACCTCGGCTTCATCGAGACGCACATCGAGCAGGGCCCGGTGTTGAACGAACTCGATCTGCCGCTCGGTGTCGTCACCTCAATCAACGGCAGCGTGCGCTACGTTGGCGAAGTGATCGGCATGGCGAGCCACGCCGGAACGACGCCGATGCCAACGCGGCGCGACGCGGCGACGGCAGTCGCCGAACTCGCACTCTTCGTTGAGCGCCGCGCCGCCGCCGTGCCACACCTCGTCGGCACGATCGGCATGCTCGAGGTGCCGGGCGGCTCGATCAATGTCGTCCCCGGACGCTGCCGCTTCAGCCTCGACATCCGCGCGACGACGAACGAAGTGCGCGACGCGTGCGCAAACGACGTACTCGCCGAACTCAAGTCGATCTGCGAGCGGCGCGGCGTGCACTATCGGATCGAAGAGACGATGCGCGCCGCCGCTGCGCCTTGCGCACCCGAATGGCAGGCGCGCTGGGAGAGCGCAGTCGGCAGCACCGGCCTGCCGGTGCACCGCATGCCGAGCGGCGCCGGCCACGACGCGATGAAGCTGCACGAAGTGATGCCGCAGGCGATGCTCTTCCTGCGCGGCGGCAACGCCGGCATCAGCCACAACCCGCTGGAAGAGATCAGCAACGACGACACCGATCTGTGCGTGCGCGCCTTTCAGAACCTGCTCGAACAACTCTCCGAAGAATAAGCATGAAATCCGCCTACGAACAAATAGACGCCTGGGTCGATTCGCACTTTGACGAGGAAGTGCGCTTCCTGCAGGCGCTCGTCCAAGTGCCGACGGACACGCCGCCCGGCAACAATGCGCCGCACGCCGAACGCACCGTGGAACTGCTCGCCGACTTCGGCCTCGAGGCCGAGCGCCACCCGGTGCCCGCACAGGAGGTGAAGGATTACGGCCTCGAATCGATCACGAATCTGATCGTGCGCCGACGCTACGGCGACGGCGGGCCGACCATCGCCCTGAATGCGCACGGCGACGTCGTGCCGCCCGGCGAAGGCTGGACGCACGACCCCTACAGCGGCGAAGTTGTCGACGGCAAGCTCTATGGCCGTGCGTCGGCGGTGAGCAAGAGCGACTTCGCGAGCTTCACCTTCGCACTGCGTGCACTCGAAGCGCTCGGGGCGAAGCTCAAGGGCAGTGTCGAACTTCACTTCACGTACGACGAGGAATTCGGCGGCGAACTCGGCCCCGGCTGGCTGCTCAAGCAAGGCCTGACGAAGCCCGACCTGCTGCTTGCCGCAGGCTTCAGCTACCAGGTCGTCACCGCGCACAACGGCTGCCTGCAGATGGAAGTGACCGTGCACGGCAAGATGGCACACGCCGCGATTCCCGATACCGGCGTCGACGCGCTACAGGGCGCGGTCGCAGTGCTGAACGCGCTCTATGCGCAGAACACGCTCTACAAGCAGGTCACGTCGAAAGTGGCCGGCATCACGCACCCCTACCTGAACGTCGGGCGCATCGAGGGCGGGACGAACACGAACGTCGTCCCCGGCAAGGTCACACTCAAGCTCGACCGGCGCATGATCCCCGAGGAGAAACCGGCCGAAGTGGAAGCGACGATCCGGCGCGTGATCACCGATGCGGCGGCAGCCTGCCCCGGCATCAGCGTCGACATCAAGCGCCTGCTGCTCGCCAATTCGATGCAGCCGCTGCCCGGCAACAAGGCGCTCGTCGAAGCGCTGCAGCGCAACGGCGAAGCGGTCTTCGGCGAGCCGATCCCGACCTCCGGCACCCCCCTCTACACGGACGTGCGCCTCTACTGCGAGCGCGGCATCCCGGCCGCGATCTACGGTGCCGGGCCGCGCACCGTGTTCGAGTCGAACGCCAAGCGCGCCGACGAGCATCTGGTGCTCGAAGACCTGCGGCGTGCGACAAAGGTTATCGCACGAAGCCTCCTTGACTTGCTGACGTAGCGCGGGATGCGTCCAGCGGATGCACGTGGCGCCCTGCGGCAGGTGGCCTGGCAGTCAGTCGAGTCGTTGACGTCGAATTCATTACCGTGGTAATGTTCACCGCATGGCACTCGCTCAATCAAAGGTAACCGCCCAGGGCCAGATTTCGGTGCCGGCCGAAATCCGAAAGAAGCTCGGTCTTGTGCCGGGCTCGGTGCTGGAGTGGGAGGAGAGCAGCGGCGAGGTCATCGTCCGCAAGGCAGGGCGACATACGTCGGCGGAAGTGCACCAGGCATTGTTCGGAGACGCGGCCAAGCCGGCTCCCCGGTCGAAGGTGTCTGTCAAGGACGCGATCAGGAAGAGCATTCGCAAACGCCATGCGCGCGATTGACACAAACGTGTTGGTCCGCCTGCTCGTGCGCGACGATCCACGGCAGGTCGAAGCCGCCGAGGAATTCATCCACAAGGGCGCGTGGGTCTCGCACTTGGTGTTGGCGGAAACGCTGTGGGTTCTCGATGCAGTTTACGAGCGTTCGGCCGCACAGATCGGCTCCGCCGTGGCGATGCTGCTGGCGCATGCCCAACTGGCGCTGCAAGACGCCGATGTAGTCGCGGCGGCGCTGGAACAGTTTCGCGCACGACCCGCGCTCGGCTTCTCCGATTGCCTGGTACTGGAAAGCTCGCGCAAGGCCGGCCACATCCCTCTCGGTACGTTCGATCGCCCACTCGCCAAGCTCGAGGGCACAGAGCGGCTGTAGTTGATCCCCTGCGGGTGCGCTTGACGGCCGGCTGCCAGCAAAAGCCAGGGCGGCGGACGCGCCCACACTGCCTCCGCAAACTTGACGAGCGCAGACTTCCGCCGTGCCAGGGTCGCACGTCACTCGGCCCGACCGTGCAGCCATGACCTGCGGATGAGCCGCAGCGTCTGTCGCTCAAGGATCACGAAACACGGTGACCGATCAGCGGCCGGAACTGACCCGTCGGTCGAGTTCAGCAGCCCGCCAATGAACGTCTGCAACGTGATGACCAGCGTACGTTGGCCAGACGCATTCCATTGGCAGCAAATGACGGAGGTGGGTACCCGCGGGAAGGCGTCCGAGAGAGTGATTGCAGTCACTTTAAAGTCAGAAGGGAAGCCTGCCGGCGCAGTTTCGTACGCCGCAGCGGCAATATGAGTGACGTGGCGCGAACCTGAGGTCGGCAGAGCCGACGGGGGCGGCTAGGCAGTTCGGCGCGTCCGCGTGTGCTGCCCCGCCGCGGCGGTAGTCCGCGTCCTACACCGCAGCGACGGCTTGTCTGCTTGCGCGACTGCGCCCCCCGGTATGCAATGAGGCTTTCACGTCCCCTGCCTCGGCGTCAGGAGTCAAACATGTCGGCTTCCAGAACTTTTTTTGCGGCGACGCTCACCGTGCTGTTCGCGCTCGGCGCGTCGGCCGTCCCGACCGCCACATCGACGGCGCAGCAGCGCTACGAACAGGACCGCGCGGCTTGCGCTGCAGCCAAACCGGGCGCAGATCGCAGCACCTGCATGAAGGAAGCTAGCGCCGCACTGGCCGCCACGCGCAGTGGGGAGCTGGACAAGGTAAAGCCATCGCCGGACAACGCGCTCGAGCGCTGCAAGCCGCTGCCCGAAGCCGAGCGCAAGGAATGCGAGGCGCGCATGCGTTCGGGCACGGTCAGCGGCAGTGTCGAAGGTGGTGGCGTGCTGCGCGAGCTAGTGACGACCGTGCCGGCGGCTTCGTCGTCCAGCCGCTGAGGCCGCGACCACGTCAGGCAGCGGCGATCCGCATGAAACTTCCAACATCACGCCGCGGCAGGGTGCTTTCGATGGTCGGCGCCGCGGCGCTGACGATGGCCGCCGTGTTGCTGTTGATC
>JBDTSN010000195.1:0-5177 GCA_039931145.1 Burkholderiales bacterium
CGCCGTATGCGCCAACGCACCGGTTGTCGACCGAGAACGTCGAATCCTGGGGCAATGTGGTGTCGGCCGAAATGTTCTGCCGCCATCGTCAGGCCCTTGAGGCGGCAATGGTGCAGGCGCTCGAAGTGGCGCTCTCTGCGGATCGCGAATGGGGCGAGCTCAGCGGCCGCAGCCACGGCCTCGTCGAACGTTATCGCTGCGATCGCGCGCACACGGTCGTCGTCGCCATCGGCAGCATGTGCGGCACGGCGCGCGATGCGATCGATGAGCTGCGCGACGCGGGCGAGGCTGTTGGGCTGCTCAAGATCAGGTTGTTGCGGCCGTTGCCGGTGCAGGCTCTGCGTGCGGCGCTCGTCGGCGTGCCCGATGTCGTCGTCCTCGACCGCAATCATTCGCCGGGGCTTGGTGGCATCGTCCACCAGGAGTTGCGTGGCGCGCTCTACGGTATGCCGGACGCGCCGCGTATTCACGGCTTTCTGGCCGGCGTCGGCGGCGTGAATGTGTCGCCCGCGAAGATCGTGGAGATCGTGCGCGAAGCGATGCAGCAAGGCGAGCCGCCGGTCGGTTCCGTCTGGGTGAAATGAAGAGTGAAGCGAAGGGTGAGGGGAATGCGATGAAAGTACTCGATCTGCCTGAAAAGGCGATGCTCTGCTCGGGCCACGCGGCGTGCCCCGGTTGCGTCGAGGCGCTTTCGGTGCGCCACGTGCTGGCGACGATCGGCACCGACGCGATGGCGGTGATTCCACCGTCGTGCATGGCGATCATTGCCGGCGCGCAGCCTTTCAGCTCGCTCAAGATCCCCGTCTATCAACCGACGCTCGAGTCGAGCGCCGCTGCTGCGTCGGGCCTGCGCCGCGCGCTCGACGCGCAAGGCCGGCACGACACGCACGTGATCGTTCTCGCCGGCGACGGCGGCACCTACGACATCGGTTTTCAGTGTTTGTCATCGGCCGCCGAGCGTGATGAGAACATCATCTACTTCTGCCTCGACAACGAGGGCTACATGAACACCGGCGCCCAGAAGTCGTCATCGACACCGCACTTCGCGAAGACCGGCTCGACGCCCGCGGGCAAGACGACGCGCAAGAAGAACCTGACCGAGATCATGGCCGCGCACCAGGTGCCGTACGCGGCGACGGCGAGCATCGGCAACCTGCCGGATCTGATCCGCAAGGTCGAGAAGGCGAAGGCGATGCGCGGCTTTCGCATCATCACGCTGCTCATTCCCTGCATCGATGGCTGGGGACTCGCCGACGATGGCGGCCTTGCTGCAGCGCGTTACGCGGTCGAGTGCGGCGCCTTTCCGCTCTACGAGGTCGAAGACCACGGCCGGCGCTACACGCTCAACCACACCGAGCGCACGCGCCCGGTGGGTGACTACCTCGCGCTCCAGCGCCGCTATCGGCACACCGCGCCGGAGGCGGCCGCCGCGCTGCAGGCGGAGGTGGATGAAGGGTGGGCGCGCCTGCAGCGGCAGGTGGCGATGAGTGCGGGCGAGGCGCTGGTCTGACCGTCGCCCGGACCTTCAACGCCCCGTGGTTTCGACGTATCCGAAAACCGCGCGGAAGAATTGCGCCTAGAACTGAGGGTAAGTATTCGAGCGAAATACATTGCGCGGCAACGGCGGCGCAATGATTATTTTCGTCTGCGACGTGATGCGCATTGGCGCGTCGGGTTTCCAATTCGCCCTGGTACGTGCACCGGCAGCTGAATGTGGGGCCCGTGCAGGAGCCTGCCCGGCAATATAGGCCTTGGCAAGTGTGTCGTTTGCAAAATATCGAACGCGGTGCGAAGATATCTTTTCGCGGACGATTTTTCCGCCCTTGACAAGGGCTTCAGCGGCGCGACGAACCTGTTCAGGAGAATACCCCGTCAGCTCACTCGCGCCAAACCCCGACGGGCTGGCAGAAAGCTCAATTAGTTTGATGTGGAAATTAGATTGTAGGCTTGAAGTTTTCATACGGCATTCTATAACAATATAGTTATCAATGCAAGCCACAGCCCCAATCCCCACAGAACGACGCGAAAGCTCGGGTAAACCATGACATGAGCGACAAGTCGTCGTTGGCGGCGGAATCCGGCGTGGTTCAGACGGCGGGAGGTGCGAGATTCTCCGTTTCGGTCACCGTGTTTCGCGCCCTCATCGCCTGGCTGCTCATCCTCGCGTTGGCGATCGTGAACGGCGCGCTGCGCGAGGGGGTGCTCATCCCGAAGCTCGGCACCGCGGCAGGCCTGATGCTGAGTGGCTTGATGCTGTCGGCTTGCGTGGCTGCGGTGGCAGTCGCGCTGATGGCGTGGCTCGGGCGCGTCTCGACACGCCAGTGCCTCGGCATCGGCGCGTTCTGGCTCGCACTCACGCTCGGCTTCGAGTTCGGCTTCGGCCGCTCCGTTCGACACAAATCGTGGCCGGAATTGCTCGATGCCTATACGTTCAAGGATGGCAACTTGTGGCTGTTGGTGCTCGTTGTCGTGTTCTTTGCGCCGCTCTTGGCGGCGCATCTGTGGACGCGTCGCCGAGCGTAGCGGACAGCGGCTGCCCGCGCCTACGGGGCCGTACCGTTCGACCTTTGCCGCGAAGAGTCAGGAAGCCGTTTCGTCCTGGTGCAGCGCCGGCGTGTTGCTGGGCAGATCTGGCGGTGTCCCGCCCCAATCGCGCCAATCCTCACCGAACAACTCCACGGGGTGCTGGGTACGCTCCGAGCCATTGCCGCACAGCATCGCGTTGGTAGCGCAATAGCGGTCGCAACCCCAGCAGGTTCGCTCGGGGTGTGCGGGGGAGTCGGGAAACTTCTTTGCCATGGAGCCGCGATGGGTGAGTGAGCATAGCATATAAGATGTACGCAACATACTTGTTTTGAGTCAGGGGCCGGATAGACAGCGTGTCGATGGCGGCAACGCGTCGTACATGGGCAATGTGGCCGAACTGTGCAAGGATTGCGCAATTGCTTGCCGATAGCATGTTCGACGCAATGACCGAGAACCCGACCACACCCCGCTGGACCAAGCGACTGCTCGTCGCAGCGGCGGTGCTCGTCGTGCTGATCGGCGGCGGCTACGTCGCCCTGGTTATCGGCTTTCCACCCGAGCGCGTCGCCGCTTTGGTAGCCGATCAGGTCAGCACCCGGACCGGGCGCGATTTTCGAATTGACGGCAAGCTGACCTGGCGCGTGCTGCCCCGCATCGCCGTCGTTGCCGATGGCGTTGTGCTCGGCAATGCGCCCTGGGGTTCGCGCAAGGAGATGCTGCGTGTCAAGCGCGCGGCGTTGGAGCTCGAGCTGTGGCCGCTGTTGCGCGGCGACGTGAAGGTCGGCAGCGCCGAACTCGACGGCGTTGATCTGCTGCTCGAGACCGATCGCGACGGCAAGGGCAACTGGGCCTTGTCGGCGCCGCGGCAAGGCGCATCCGGGTCGCTCGCCGCAAGCGCAGCCTCGCGCTCGTTCGAGCTCGAACGACTGCGCCTGCGTGATGTGGCGATCACCTATCGTGGTCGCGGTGCACAGCACAAGCTCGAGTTGAGCAAGCTCGATCTCGAACGCAACGCCCCGGGCAACCGCATCGACGCGCAGTGGACGATGCAAAAGCAGCCTTGGCGTGCGTCAGGCCAACTCGGGCGCATTGATGCCTTGCTCGCGGATGAGGCTGATTGGCCGTTCGATCTTGAACTGACGGCTGACGGCGCCCGCATTGCGGCGAAGGGAAATCTGCTGCACGGCGCCGCACCGCGCGCTGCGCGGCTCAACCTGGACGCGAAGTTCGACAAGCCGGCCGCGCTCGCGCCTTGGCTGGTGGACGCCAATCGCGTGCCCATGCCGATCGAGTTGAAAGCGGAGATCGCTGCGTCCAGCGCTTCGGTGAAGGCTGATCCGCTGACGCTTACCTTAGCAGGGCAGGCCCTCGCCGGACGTGCCACATGGCGAAGCGGCGACCCGTGGCAACTAAACGCCAGCCTGAAGGCGGGCACTTTCGACCTCGCCAGTGTCCTGCCAAAGACTTCCGCGAGCGGCGCGGGATCGAAGCCGCCGGGTGAAGGTTCCCGGCAGCTTTTCGGCGACGACAAGCTGCCGTTCGACGACCTGCCGAATGCGATCGCAAAGGTGGATCTGCGCATCGATCAATTGCGCCTGCCCGATGCGCCGCCGTTGTCGGGTGTGACGGCGAATCTGAACCTCGAGCCCGGCGTGCTGCGCGCCGAGCCGATTGCGTTCGGCGTCGCCGGCGGGCAGGTGCGCGGCGGCGTCACGCTGAAACCCGGCGCGTCGCCCCACTTGAGCCTGCAAGTCGACGCCATCGGCCTCTCGGCTGAGGCACTCGCGCTTGCGGCCGGGAGTAAGGACGTCGGCGGCGGGCGCGTGCAGCTCAGGGCGGCGCTCGAGATGACCGGAAACACGCCGCGTGCGCTTGCCGCCGGCGCGAATGGCGATCTGTTGTTGACCGTCAAGGACATGACGCTCGCCGAGGGCGCGCTGCCGATCGGCCCGAACCTGCTGCCGCGCCTGTTGCAGATCGTCCAGCCGCAGCGCGGTGCGGCGAAGACGACAAGCGTCGAATGCGCTGTTGCCAGACTGCCCTTCAGAAATGGCGTCGCGGCGGTCGATCGCTCGATCGCCGCGGAAACGAGCGATCTGACGTTCTCGGCCTCGGGCCGGATCGATTTGCGCGACGAGACGCTGGAACTTGCGATCCACCCGCGCGCGCGCGCTGCGCTAGGCGTCAATGCGGCGCAACTCGCGTCAGTCGTCGTCGCCAAGGGGCCGTTGCGTGACCCCAAGCTCACGATCGACGCGAAGGGCGCGGCGAACATGGCGCTGGCGATCGGTGCAGCAGCGGCGACAGGCGGGTTGTCGGTGCTCGGCAAGGTGCTGCTCGACCGGACGGGCGATCCGCACCCCTGCGTTTTTGCCGAGACCGGCGTTGCCGCGAAAGCGCCCGCTCAGCCGGCGGATCGGGGAGCGAAGGACGCCGGCAAAGGTCCTGCGGGCAAGCCGGACGACATCCGCAAGTTGCTGCGCAACATCTTCAAGTAGCCGACAAGCGCAACGCCGCGGCGTCGATCGCCACGCGCAAGGCCGTCAGATCGGCATTCACCGGAAACTGCGGGAACTGCTCGACCACGTTTGGCGGCGGGTGGATCAGAAAGCCGGCGTCGGCGGCGCCGAGCATGCCGGTGTCGTTGTACG
>JBDTSN010000196.1:0-5176 GCA_039931145.1 Burkholderiales bacterium
CACATCCTGAATGTCGACGAGCTTGAGCCCATGCTCGCGTAACAGCGCGAGGCGGTAGCGCATCAGCTTGTCGTAGTCGGGTTCGTCGCGTGTCGTGCGCGAGAACGCTGCAATGTCGGTGCGTTCGGCAAAGGCGATCCAGATCTCGGGGACGAGGACGCCTTCGAGATCGAGACAGACGAGATGCATGGGGTGGGCTCCGGGTTGAGCCGCGGATCGTAGCGCAGCCGATTGCATGGGCCGGGCGGACGCGGCAGCGAAGCCCGCGCGGGCCCGGCGTTGCCGTGTCGGGCGCGGCGAGGGCGCCGCCTGAGCGGTGTCGTGGACTTTCCTGACGAGGATCAAACGATCGCCGTGGCAAGCTCGCGGATTCCCGCTTGACGTGCCGGTTTGTTTGTATACAGTGTCCCGTACGCAGTCCCCGTATTTCTTCCGAGAACACGCTTTGCCACCCTCGCTCAAGCCCGTCAAGCGCCAGGCCGCGCTCGGCGATCAGGTCTACCGCTCGTTGCAGACGCATCTGCGCAGTGGCGCGATCGGTGCCGGGCAGTTGCTGCAGGAAGTGCAGCTTGCCGAGCGCCTGGGTGTCTCGCGCACCCCGGTGCGCGAAGCCATGATGCGGCTATCGAGCGAGGGGCTGCTGTCTACCGTCGGGCGCAGCTTCGTCGTGCCCGCGCTGACGATGGCCGACGTCGACGAAAT
The DNA here is from genome assembly GCA_039931145.1 of Burkholderiales bacterium. Taxonomy (GTDB): domain Bacteria; phylum Pseudomonadota; class Gammaproteobacteria; order Burkholderiales; family Burkholderiaceae_C; genus CAIKUF01. The sequence goes on from JBDTSN010000196.1 coordinate 703, forward strand.
CTACGAGATCCGCTTTCTCGTCGAGCCGGCGGCGCTGCGGCGCGTTGCGACGCTGACTTTGAACGCCACGGTGCGCGCACCGATCGACGCCGCGCTCAAGGATGCGGTCGCCGCCGACGCGGCGGGCGACGCGGTGTGTTTTCGCGATTCGGCAGCGCGCTTTCGCAGTGCCTGGCTTGCGCTCGTGCCGAACGCGCGGCTGGTGCGCGTCGTTGAGCAGTACGCAGATCACATGCAGCACATCCGCATCCTCACGCTCGGTGACGCGAAGGTGCGCGCGATCGTGCTGCGCGGCCTCAAAGGCGTCGCTGCGGCGCTCGCCAGAGGTGATGGCGAACGCGCTGCCGCGGCGATGGAAGACAACCTGCGCGAGGCGCGCAAGGCGTTCATCGCCGCCGCTGCGCTGCGCGACGCGCCGCCCGGCGCCGGGCAACCCGCCGACAACGGCAAGCACAGTGACGACGGCAACGGCAGCGCGTCGTCAGCTACGAAGCCGGCCGCCGCAGCGCGCGGCGCTAGCCCACGCCGACGCAGCACGAAGCTGCAGCCTTCAAGGAGCAACGCATGAACTACCTCGCTGAAATACCCTATGGCGCTTACTGGAGCACGCCGTTCGCGCGCTGGCAGGGGAGCTTTGCGAACCTGCACAGCGTCGAGTTCGCCGCCCACGTCGCGAAGCGCGAGCTGGCGCGGCGCAAGATCGATCCTTCCGGGTTCGACTACGCCGTGCTCGGCATCTCGGTGCCGCAGAAGCAATCGTTCTACGGCGCGCCGTGGCTCGCCGGAATGATCGGCGCCAGCAAGGTCGGCGGGCCGACGTTGATGCAGGCGTGCGCGACCGGCGTGCGCACGCTGCTCGCCGCGGCGCAGGAAATCCAATGTGGTCTCGCGCAGAGTGCGCTCGTCGTCAATTGCGATCGCACGTCGAACGGCCCGCATCTGTACTACCCGAACCCGCGCGGCCCGGGCGGCACCGGCACGGCTGAGGATTGGGTGATGGACAACTTCGGCTGCGACCCGCTCGGCGGGCACTCGATGTTGAAGACGGCCGAGAACGTCGCCGCCAAGCTCGGCATCTCGACTGCCGAGCAGCACGAGATCGTGCTGCTCCGAGAGAAGCAATACCAAGACGCGCTTGCAGACAACAGCGCCTTCCTGCGCCGCTTCATGACGCTGCCTTTCGAGGTGCCAGCGCCCGGCTTCAAGAAGACTGCGACGACGATCGAAGGCGACGAGGGCATCTCGCAGTCAACGCCCGAGGGGCTCGGCAAACTGCGCCCGGTGCTCGAAGGCGGCACCGTCACCTACGGCGCGCAGACGCATCCGGCGGACGGCAACGCGGCGATCGTCGTTACGACACGTGAACGCGCACGCGAGCTCTCAACCAACCCGAAGATCGCGGTCCGCCTGCACGGCTTCGGCCTTGCGCGGGCGGAACTTGCGCACATGCCTTTGGCCACGGTGCTAGCCGCTGAGCGCGCGCTCGCGCAGGCCGGCCGCAGCGTGGCACAGATGGCCGCGATCAAGACGCACAACCCGTTCGCGCTGAACGACATCGTCTTCGCACGTGCCACCGGCTGTGATCTGAAGACGATGAACAACTTCGGCTGTTCGCTCGTCTGGGGCCACCCGCAGGGGCCGATGGGCACGAGGGCGGTGATCGAGCTGATCGAGGAGCTCGCGCTGCGCGGCGGCGGCTTTGGCCTCTTCACCGGCTGCGCGGCGGGCGACACGGCGATGGCCGTGGTGCTTGAAGTCGGCGACGCCTGAACTGAGCCCGTCGCGATGAATCCGTTCGACTGGATTGCGGGCCACGCTGCGCGCACGCCCGATAAGCTCGCGATCCGCTTTGGCGCGGTCGACTGGACTTATGCGGCGCTCGCACGCGAAGCGGGCCAGCTCGCGGCGGCGCTTGCCGCGACCGGCGTGCAGCGTGGCGACCGTGTCGGGTTCCTTGGCCTGAACAGTCCGCACGAGCTCGCACTGCTCGCCGCGTGTGCACGCCTCGGCGCGATCTTCATGCCGATCAATTGGCGCTTGACGCTGCATGAGCAGCGCCAGTTGCTCGGCGACAGCCAGCCAGCGCTGATCTGGGTGGACGAGAATTTCATTGCCTCGCGCGCCAAGCTCGGCGCGGGCTTTCCGGACGCGACGCTCGTCGCGCAGGCCGAGGCGCCGCCGCCAGGCTGGCTTGGCTACGACGATTTCCTTGCGCGCGGTGCAGGCGCTGGAGCGCCACCCGCGATAGGCGGGCCGCAAGACACCCTGCTGCTTTGCTACACGTCGGGTTCGACCGGCATCCCGAAGGGCGCGATGCTTTCGCAGGTCGCGGTGCGCATCAATGCCGAGCACAGCATCGAGATGCACGGCATGCGAGCCGATGACGTCGTGCTGACGACGCTGCCGCTGTTTCACGTCGGTGGCCTGAACAACCAGACGACGCCCGCGCTGTGTGCAGGGGCGACGCTCGTGCTGCATCCGAAGTTCGAGGTCGAGACAACGTTCGATGCGATCGAACGCGAGCGCGTCACCCTCACGGTGCTCGTGCCGGCGCAACTGATGGCGATGTTCGCAGACCCGCGCTGGGCAAGCGCGGACTTCGCGAGCCTGCGCATGATCACGACCGGCTCGACGATCATCCCCGAACACGTGACGCGCGCGGTGCACGCGCGCGGCATCCCGCTCGTACCGATCTACGGCTCGACAGAGACCTGCCCGATCGCAGCCTGCCTGACTCCCGAAGACGCACTGCGCAAGGCAGGTTCGACCGGCCGCGTCGCGCGCCAGTGCGAAATGCGTATCGCCGATGAGATCGACGACGACGTGGTACGTGGTGCGCGCGGCGAGGTGCTCGTGCGTGGGCCGAACGTGATGAGCGGCTACTGGATGCAACCCGAGGCGAGCGCCGCGGCGCTCGCCGGCGGCTGGTTTCACAGCGGCGACATCGGCCACTTCGATGCCGAAGGCTATCTGTGGATCGACGGCCGGGTGAAGGACATGATCATCTCCGGCGGCGAGAACATCGCGCCGGCCGAAATCGAGAACGTGCTGCTCGAATGCAGCGACATCGCGGAAGCGTCGATCGTCGGCGAGCCCGACGCGCGCTGGGGCGAGGTCGTCGTCGCCGTCATCGCGCCGCGTGCCGGCCGGCAGGTCACTGCTGAGCGCGTGCTTGCGCTGCTCGAGGGCCGCATTGCACGCTACAAGCACCCGAAGCGCGTCATCTTCGTCGACACGCTGCCGAAGACTGCCCTCGGCAAGATACGCAAGGAAGACGTCCGCCGCATCGTCACCGACGACCACGGCGCCGCCCACAGCCCCACGACGGAGAACATGCCATGACGCTGAAGATCGGAATTGACGTCGGCGGAACCTTCACCGATTTCGTCGTCGCCCGCGACGGCGCCGAGCCGGCGATCTTCAAGAGCCTGTCGACACCCCAAGACCCATCGATCGCGGTCGTCAACGGCCTCACCGACATCGCCGCGGCGATGGAGCCGCCGATGTCGCTCGAAGACTTCGCGGCGTCGATCGACACCATCGTGCACGGCACGACAGTGACGACAAACGCGACGCTCACCCACACCGGTGCGAAGTGCGCGTTGCTGACGACCGAAGGCGTGCGCGACGCGCTCGAGATGCGGCGCGGCATTCGCGAGGAGCAGTACAACAACCGCTTCACGAACGTGCGCCCGCTCGTCCCGCGTTCGCGCCGCGCCGGCATCAAGGGACGCATCGACCGCGACGGCGCCGAGATCGAGCCGCTCGATCTCGGCGCGATCGAGTCCGAACTCGCCACGTGGCGCGCCGACGGCGTGCAGGCGATCGCTGTCTGCTTCATGAATTCTTTCGCCAATCCGGCGCACGAGCAGGCGGCGGCCGCCTTGGTGCGCCGCGTGATGCCCGAGGCTTACCTTTCGGTCTCGACCGAGGTGCTGCCTTCGATCCGCTTCTACGAGCGCGTCAGCACGACGGCGCTCAACGCCTACGTCGGCCCGAAGCTGCTGCACTACCTCGACCAGCTCCTCGCGCGCCTGTCGGGCATCGGCTTCAAGGGACTGCTGATGATCATGCAGTCCAACGGCGGCGTGATCTCGCCGCAGGCGGCGCGCGACAAGGCGGCGCTCACGCTGCTGTCCGGCCCTGCCGGCGGGCCCGGTGCCGGGCTCTTCTACGTCGGCGCGCATGGGCAGGATCGCTGCATCACGACCGACATGGGCGGTACAAGCTTCGAGGCGTCGGTCGCAGTCGGCGCGCCGATGGTGAAGAACGACGGCGAGATCGCGCGCCACAAGATCGCATTGCCGATGCTCGACATCCACACGATCGGCGCCGGTGGCGGCTCGATCGGCTGGCTGGACGAGGGTGGCCTTTTGCGCATGGGCCCGCAAAGTGCCGGCGCCGATCCCGGCCCAGCGTGCTACGGCCGCGGAGGCAAATTGCCGACGACGACCGACGCCAACGTCGTCCTCGG
>JBDTSN010000197.1:0-5161 GCA_039931145.1 Burkholderiales bacterium
GCATAGCGGGAGTTGGGCAGGAACATCGCTTGCTCTCCGTTGTCGGGTTCAGATCGGGATCAGATCGACGATCTGCTCCGCGGTGTTCGCGAGGTTGGCAATCGCCATCGCCTCCTTGGCAATCGTCGAATATTCGAGTGCGCCCTTGGCGAGCACGTCGTCGGAGCATTGGTCGATCGCGATCACCGACAGCGTGATGTCCACTTCGGCGCGCACCGGGTTGAGCAAGAAGTCGTACTCCTGCTCGGCGATCGTCATCGAATCGATGGTCACCGGCAGGACCCGGGTCGGGCCCCAGATAAAAAGAATGCGCGGATAGTTCTCGCGCGGAATCGGCTGCGCCGGCGGCGCCGGGGGCGCGACCGCACCGGCAATCTTGTCGATCACCGCGCCGATCAGACCCGCGATCTTCGAACTCGGCAGCACCATCTTCTCGAGCGCCGCAAGTTGCGGGCCGATGCCGAACAGGCGCGCCAGCACCTTGTCTTCGTCGAGCATGTTGGCGGCGCTGAACTGGGCCTTGAAGGTGATCTTCTCGAAGGTCTTCTCGCCCGCCTGCGTCGTCTCGCGCTGGGTCGCACCGGTCGGTCGCGCGGGCACCTGCAACGCGCGCGACAAGGACTCCGGGTTGAACTGGAAGATCACCACGTTCGGGATCGGACCGATCAGGTCGGTCCCGTATTCGATGAGGGCGCCGCGCAGCATGATCGTCAGGACTCCGCGGTGTTTGGCGCAACGCGTGGCGCACTGCCTTGCGCAATGCCTTGCGCGATGCGTTGGGCAAGGCGCGTCGCCAGAGCTTGTGGCTCACCGGTCGGCGCCACGCGACCGGCGTCGACGCGCGATGCCGATTCGAAGCCGCCCAGGCGCTCGCTGAACTGCGCCTGCAGCGCCGGCCCGAGCAGGTGTACGGCCGCCTCGGCGACGGCCGGGTCGACGCCGCGCAAGTCGAGATCGAGCTGGTCGATGCGGATGCGCCGGTTCATCGCGCCGCCTTCTCTGCCGCCACCAGCGGCGCATAGGGACCGTACTGATCGAGGCTGGACGCGCGCTCGAGCTTGGCGTACTCGCGCTGCACCGCCCGGATCACCGCCTGCATCGTGAGTTGCCTCGGTGCGCCCTCGCCCGCGCTTTGCAGACAGGCGTGAAACACGATCGCCCGGATATGCCCGCCGGCCAGCGGGAAGCGCTGGGCAAGGAACTCGAAGTCGAGCTCATTCGCGGCGACGCCTTCGGGGATCACGCCGCGCCAGATGCGCTCGCGCTCGGGGACGCCGGGCAGCGGGAACTCGATCACGAAGCGCAGCCGGCGCAAAAAGGCCTCGTCCAGATCCCTGCGCCGGTTGGTGGCAAGGATCGCGAGGCCCTTGAAACGTTCCATGCGTTCGAGCAGGTAGCTGATCTCGAGGTTGGCGTAGCGGTCGTGGGCGTCCTTGACTTCGGTGCGCTTGCCAAACAGCGCATCGGCCTCGTCGAAGAAGAGGATGGTGTCGGCGGCATCCGCGGCGTCGAACAGGCGCTTCAAATTCTTCTCGGTCTCGCCAATGTATTTGTTGACCACCTGCGACAAGTCGATGCGCACCATCGGCAGCTTCAGTTCGAGCGCGATCGCCTCGCTCGCCATGGTCTTGCCGGTACCGGGCGGGCCAGCGAACAGCGCCGCCAGACCGCCTTCGTTCCAGGCCTTCGCAGTGCCCCACAGCTGGTGTACGCGGCCGAGGTTGTTCATCGCCGTCACGACCTCGGCGACCTGGCGCGTCTGCGCCGGCGGCAGCATCAGTTCGGCGAGGCCAAAGCGCGGCGCCACCGCCTGCGCCAGTGCACCGAGATCGAGATCGGCGCGCGCCGCAGCGAACAGTTCGTCGGCCGTCGGCGCCCGGCCGAGTTGCGACAGTTCCTCGCCGATGCGCCCGATGGCGGTTGTCTCGCACCGGAAGCGGCGCGCCGCTTCGGCCAACAGCGCGCCGTCGGCCGTGGTCGGCAATACGGCTTGCCACGCGGCTAGGCGGTCGGCATGGCTTGCAGGCAGCACTTCGATGGCGGGCAGCGCCTCGCCGCCAAGTCTGCCAATCGCACTGCGTTCATGAACGCCGATGTACAGGCTTACAGGCAGATCGGGCAGCGGCAACGGGGCGGACCCGGCGCCCGGTTCGTGCCCGTGGACATCGGCCGCCGCCAGGGCGGCCAGCGGCATGTAGAGAGCGGCGCCGCGTAGCCAGGCGACCGTCATCAGCGCGCGCAGGTGTTCCGCGCCCGGCGCCGCACTGGCCCGCATCAGGCTGAGGCCACTGCGAGCGGCGGCCTGCGCCGCGGCAGCGTCCAGCGCAGCCCCTTGCGCGCCGAGCACCGGAATCAGCCGCCGGCGTCCAGCCCACGAAGCCACCGACTGCGGCGCCGGAAACATCAGCTCGCGCGCGACCAGCGCCGGCATCTGCAGTGGCGCGCTCCAGCTCGGCGCGGCCTGCGCCAGCAGCCCATGGCTTAACAAGGCGTGGGCGGGGTCGAAGCAGCGCAGCAACTCGTCCGGCTCGTCCCACAGCCGCTGCGCCAGGGCCAGCGTCGGCTCGCCGCGGCCCGGGTCATTGAGACAGCTTGCGATCACCGCGCCGGCCGCGCTGTCGACCGCCGGCAGCAGCGCCAGCCCGAGGACGAAGGTTTCCACCGGCTCGAGCGCGAGTGACTCGACCACCCAGCCGAAGCTGCCGCGCTGCGGTTCGGGCTTGTCCGGCGGCGGTTCGGCGAGCAACTCGCTCAGGTGCCGCGCGGTGATGTCTTCGGCGAAGAAGACCTGCTTGTCCTGCGCATAGCGCGCCAGGTCGAGCGCGCCGAGCGCCGGTGCCACGAACGGTGGCAGATCGCTAGCGCCCGGCGGACGCAAATCCGCGCCGATGGGCAAACCTTGCGCCTGCCGTTCGCGCCACAGCCAGCAGACCTCGCGGCGCAACCTGAGCGTGACCTGCTGCAGCCAGTAGCGCGCCATTGCGCCGGATCCGCGTACGCCGGGCATGAAGGCAATTGTTTCGTTCTTCATGGCAGCGTGGTCACGGCAAGTTCAGGCGCGGGCTGAAGCGCGCCTGCTGGTTGTTGACCTTGACGATGACCAGATAGTCTCCAGCGGCGAGGCCGGCCGCGGTGACGCCGGGCACGATCAGCAGGTTCTGGTTCGACGCGTCGCCGATCACATCGAACAGGCGCGCCGTGCTGCCGTCGCGGAACAGTGCGACCACCACGTCGTCGGTACTCGCCTGCAACGGGCCGCGCCCGAGCAGGAGGCCGGTCACCTGCAGATCGGCGCCGACGAGGCTGGCGCCGGTGACGGTCGGCAGCAGTCTGGCGAGTTGCACCGGGCTCGAGCGCACGCGCGTTGGCGACAGCCGCCTGCGAACCACCAGCGCGAGTTCGCCGGCCGAGAGCGTGGTGCCGCTCGCAATCGGCGCCGGCGGCGTACCTTCGACCGTGACCAGCAGCCTGTCCGGCCTGCGCTCGACGATCGTCAGCATCTGATCGCCGAGCGCCACCTCGATGTCCGCGCCGTGCAGGTCGCCGCCGAAGAGTTCGATGCTCGCACCCGCCTCGAAGGCGGCCGGCTCGACACGGTCCAGCGTCGGCCCCATGGACGGGATGACATCGATCGCCACGCCGTCTTCGCCGATCACCGTCTGCGGCACGGTGCTGTAGTCGATGCCGACCAGCAGCGTCGAATTGCTCGGGCTGGCCGGCACGATCATCACCGGGCGCACCTGGAAGGCCATCGACAGCCGGTAGCGATCGTCGGTGCCTTGCATGATCTTCGACAGCAACTCGGCGCTGGCCTCGTCAAAGCTGAGTTTGAGCGGCTCCGGGTTGTCCTGCAGCGCCGCCTGGACCGACGGGATCACGGGTTCGACCATGCGCAACAGGCTCAGCTCCTGCAGCGCCGCGACCGCGGCGCCGAGCATGTCGTGCGCGTCGGCACTGTCGCTGCGCTCGCCGTCATCGAAAGCGGTCAGCAGGTACTTGAGGATCAGCCACAGCGGCGGCGGATCGCCATGGCGCAGTTCGACGTTGCGCAGTTGCGGGTCGAACACCACTTCGTAGAGGAACAGGTTGAGCTTGGCGAGGGTGTTGTCCTGCGCCGCGTCCTCGGGTTTGCCGACGTTGACGATGTCGAAGCCGCGCCGGATCAGGTGGTCGCGCACCAGGCGCGTCACAGCACCGATCGCGCGGCTGGAGTCGGCGGCGGCCATGGCTCAGCTTCTCGGCAGACGCGCGCGCGAAAAGGCGCTGCGCGCTGCAGTTGCGGCGGGTTGCACGCGCTGCGGCGGGGGTGCGGATTGAAGCACGGCGCGCGCCGCAGGTGGCGCATCGACGCTGACGTGGATGGTGCCGATGCTGATCTCGACATGGCCGTGCGGCGCAGGCGCTGAAGAACCCGTCGCGACGTCGCCTTCGCGCATGGCGCGCGACACCCGCGGGAGGTCGACGTCGAGTTCAGACGCAGGTTGAGGCGACGAGGCCTGTGCCGGTCGCCGCACCGCGACGGCGGCTGCCTTCGGTCCGGGTGCAGCCTGGCGCGCAGACCGCGTGTCATTGCGATCCTCGGCCGCCAAGACGTTCGCTGGCTGCGCGACAAGTTGCGGTGTCGGTGGTTGCGCAACGGATGCGTTGGAGGGCCGCACGGCCGGCGCGCGCGGAATGCCCGGTGCGATGCGTTCGATGACGACCGGATCGGCGCCGACCCATTCCAAGGCGGCACGCACCACGGGATGAACTTCATCGGCGAATGCCGGTTGCGGGTTCGCGACCGACGCCGACGCGCTGGCCGGCGCCTCGTGCCGATCCGCGAAATCTTCGTCCGTCACGCCGGCTGGCGGCGCCGATGGCGCCGACGCCCCACCTTCCGCCTGCCGCGCGGCGAATCGCGCGGGGGATGTCTCGACCGTCGGCTGCGCAACTCCTGCGACCGTCTCGAACTCCTGCTCGACCACACCGTCATCGGGCACCGGCAATGAGCCGGGACTGCCGGCAACCGGCGCCGCACCGGCCGACCGCAGCAGGGCGCCGAAGTAGTCGCTCATTGCAGCATGCCCTCGATCAGTTCGAGGTAGCGCGCACGGCGTGCGGGCGCGACGGCGAGGATCTCGCTTTCGGTCCATCCGTAGCGCGAGGCCAGCGCGTGCAC
>JBDTSN010000198.1:0-5158 GCA_039931145.1 Burkholderiales bacterium
TGTACCTGAACCCGACGCTCGTTCTCGCGCTCGGCGTGATTCTGTTCGGGCGCAAGGTCGGCTCCCGGCAACTGATCGCTCTCGCGGTGAGCTACCTCGGCGTCGCACTCGTGTTTTGGCACGAAATCGGCGCCGCCGGGTCGAATGTCGCGCTCGGCTCCGGTCTCGTCTTTGCGAGCGCTGTGAGCTATGCGGTCTACCTCGTCTACAGCGGCGAAGAGGTGCGACGCCTGGGCGCATTGCGTCTCACCGGCTGGGCGACGAGCGTCGCCTGCCTGCTGTGCATCGCGCAGTTTGTGCTGCTGCGCCCGTTCTCGGCACTGAACGTCGCGCCGCAGGTGATCTGGCTCTCGGTGCTGAACGCGACGCTGTGCACCTTCGTGCCGGTGCTGATGATGATGATGGCAATCGAGCGCATCGGCGCGACGATGGCCGCTCAGACGGGCATGATCGGGCCGTTGTCGACGATCGCGATGGGCGTTGTGATCCTCGGCGAACCGTTCACGGTCTGGATCGCAGCCGGTACGCTGCTTGTCCTGACAGGCATCTGGCTGCTTGCGCGCTCGAACGTGAACGTCTGAGGGCGCGAGCGGTCGCAACGCGTTACCCTTGGTCGAGGGAGGCAAAGATGATCGAGCGGCTCGTCCCGCTGTTCGCAGCATGTGTTTCAACGCTTGCATTCGCGATCGGCGTGCAAGCTGCCGAAGTGCGCTACTACGACGTTCCACGCGGCGCGCGACCGCACGATGTGGCGCCCGACCCGAAGCCGGGCGGCCCGGTCTGGTACACGGCGCAGGGGCAGGGCGCGCTCGGCCGGCTCGACCCGGCGAGCGGCAAGATCGTGCAGATCGAGCTCGGCCCGGGCTCGGCGCCGCACGGCGTGATCGTCGGGCCGGATGGCGCGCCGTGGGTGACCGATGGCGGCTTGAATGCGATCGTCCGTGTCGACCCCGCGACGCGCGAAGTCAAACGCTGGGCGTTGGCGAAGGGCGACTACGCGAATCTGAATACCGCGACCTTCGACAATGCCGGCATGTTGTGGTTCACCGGTCAGTCGGGCATCTACGGACGGCTCGATCCGGCGAGCGGCAAGATCGACGTCTGGAAGGCGCCGCGTGGCAGCGGACCGTACGGCATCACGACGACGCCGGCGGGCGACGTGTACTTCGCATCGCTGGCTGGCAGCTACATCGCTCTCATCGACCGCAAAAGCGGCGCGGCGACGCCTATTGATCCGCCGACGCCGAAGCAGGGTGCACGCCGCGTCTGGAGCGATGCCGGCGGCCGTATCTGGGTCAGCGAGTGGAACAGCGGCAACGTGAGCGTCTACGACCCGGCGTCGAAAGCGTGGAAGCAATGGAAGCTGCCGGGCGCAACGCCCCGCACGTATTCGGTCTGGGTTGATGAGCGGGGCGGCGTCTGGCTGAGCGACTTCGCGGCCAACGCAATCCTGCGTTTCGATCCGAAGACCGAGACTTTCCAAAGTTTCCCGAGCGACAAGAGCGGCGCGATGGTGCGCCAGATGCTCGGTCGCACGGGCGAGGCCTGGGGCGCCGAATCGGGCACCGACCGGCTGGTCGTCATCAAACACTGACAGGAGAAGTCAACATGGATCTGGGCATCAAAGGCAAATGGGCGCTCGTCTGCGCCGCGAGCAAGGGTCTTGGCAAAGGCTGCGCAACAGCGCTCGCGCGTGAGGGCGTGAACGTCGTCATCACCGCGCGCGGAGCGGAGGCACTCGAATCGACGGCGACCGAACTGCGCGCCTTGATGGCAGGCGGCGAAGTGCGTGCGGTCGCCGGTGACATCACGACAGAGGCAGGGCGCGCGGCAGCGCTCGCGGCCTGCCCGCAGGTCGACATCCTCGTGAACAACGCCGGCGGCCCGCCGCCGGGCGACTTTCGCAACTGGGAGCGCGACGCCTGGATCGCCGCGCTCGACGCCAACATGCTCGCGCCGATCGCGCTGATCAAGGCGACCGTGGATGCGATGGCAGAACGCGGCTTCGGCCGCATCGTCAACATCACGTCGGCCGCGGTGAAGGCGCCGATCGACATCCTCGGCCTGAGCAACGGGGCGCGTTCCGGGCTGACCGGTTTCGTCGCCGGCCTCGCGCGCAGCCCGCTCGCGGCAAGGGGCGTGACGATCAACAACCTGCTGCCGGGGCCGTTCGACACCGACCGGCTGCGCGTGACGCTTCAGGGTGCGGCGAAGAAGACGGGCCGAAGCGTCGAGGAACTCAGCGCGCAGCGCGCCGGCACGATCCCGGTGCGGCGCTTCGGTCATCCAGACGAGTTTGGCGCTGCTTGCGCCTTTCTGTGCAGCGCGCACACCGGTTATCTGACCGGGCAGAACATATTGATCGACGGCGGCGCCTATCCCGGAACCTATTGACGAAGCTCATTTGCACGTGCAATGAGCGCGTGAGAATGCACCGATGGATTTGCTCGACTTCGCACGTGGCCCGGCACTCGCGTTCGCCGCTGTCGTCTTTGTGCTCGGTGTGGCTTGGCGGCTTGTCGTCGTGCTGCGCCGCCCGCGCCTGGCGGATTTCTCACCTGCGCGTGAGGGCGCGCCGTCCGAAGCCGCATCCGCGATCGGCGCGGTTGCACGCGGGTTGTTGCCGCGCAAGGGCATCGCGACCCGGCACCGCACTATGGCGCTCAACGCCTACGTCTATCACGTCGGCCTCGTGTTCGTCGTCTTCGGCTATGCGCCGCACATCGCATTCATTCGCCGCACGCTCGGCTTCGGCTGGCCGGCGCTGCCCGACGTGGTGATGGTTGTCGCGGCTGGCGTCACCTTCATCTCGTTGCTGCTGGCGCTGTGGTTTCGCCTCTTCGATCCGGTGCGGCGCCTGATCTCGAATGCCGACGACTGGATCAGCTGGAGCGTCACCTTTCTGCCGCTCATCACCGGCATGGCGGTGTTGATCGAACCTTCGGCGCGCATCCTCGCGCGTGAGGACACGCTTTATCGCGGCCCGCTTGCGGCGCACCTGATGACGCTCCTGCTGCTGCTCGTCTGGTTTCCGTTCGGCAAGCTGATGCATGCGGTGTTCTTCGCGTTCTCGCGTGGCGCGACCGGCATCCGCTTCGGCCGTCGCGGGGTGAGTTGGTGAGCGCGGCTGCCGAGGCGAAACCCGGCTTCGACCGCCAGGGCGAGCAGGGCGACGATGTGCGCCTCGCCGCGGCGATGCACAGCTTCGTCGCCGACTTCGGCCGCACCACGGCGCTGCATCTCGAGTCGTGCGTGCATTGCGGACTCTGCGCCGACGCCTGCCCGTTCCAGATCGCGACAGGCGAGGCAAAGTACACGCCGATCTACAAGCTCGAACCGTTCCGGCGCGCCTATCTGCGCGAGGCGAGCCCGTGGGCGCCGCTGATCCGCGGCCTCGGCCTTGTGAAGGCGCCGACGATCGGTGACCTCGAGCAGTGGCAGGAACTGCTCTACGACTCGTGCACGATGTGCGGCCGCTGCACGCTCGTCTGCCCGATGGGGATCGACATTGCCGAGCTCATCAAGTCGGCGCGCCACGGCATGTTCAAGGCCGGTCTCGTTCCCGATCGCCTCGCGCTGATGGACCGCGCCGCGCGCCAGTGGGGCAGCACCGCAACGCCGGGCGAAGACTTGCCCGACATCCTCGCCGAAGTGTCCGAACAATTCGGCGTCCCGATCCCGTGCGACCTGGAGCGCGCCGACATTCTCGTCACCGCCGCGCCGGCCGAACTCGACACCCACACCAAGGCGCTTGCCGATGCGGCCCGGCTGCTCAACCACATCGGCGTGTCGTGGACGATGCACCAGGGCGGCTTCGACGCCTCCAACATCGGCTTCAACAACGGCGACCTCGAACTGCAGGAGAAGTTGACGCGATCGATCATCGATACGGCGGTGAAGATTGGCGCGTCAACCGTGATCCTGCCCGAATGCGGCCACGCCTACGGCGCCGCACGCTGGGAAGCGGCAAAGTGGTACGGCAAGTCGCTTCCGGTGCGCATCATCCACATGACCGAGTTTCTCGACGAGAGCATCGCGAGCGGAAAGATTCGCGTCAGACCGGTCGGCGATTCGGCGACCTATCACGACCCCTGCCAGATCGTGCGCCGCGGCGGGCTCGAAGCGGCGGCGCGGCGTGTGCTCGCTGCGCTCGGCCTGCAACTGATCGAGTTGCAGGATCATGGCGTCGAAGGTCATTGCTGCGGCGGCGGAGGCGGCGTGATCTCGAACCAGCGCGCCGCGCCGCTGCGCACCCGGTGGTTCGAGATCAAGAAGGCGCAGGTCGAAGCGACCGGCGCCAAGCGTTTCGTGACGAGTTGCGGGCAGTGTCGCATCACGCTCGACACCGGGGCGAAGCAGGCGCAGTGGGACAAGCGCACCGAGAGCCTGCTCGAACTCGTCGCCGACAACCTCGTCGATTGAGTTGGCCGCGCGCGCGAGGCGATCAAGCGCGCTGCATTCACGTCAGCGCCTGCGCGTCCCGAGCCACATCACGGTCGCGACGACCATCAGGCCGCCGGCCACCTGCACGGCGGCGATCGTCTCTCCGAGTAGCGCCCACGCGAGGACGAGGGCAAAGATCGGCTCGATGTTCATGATTGCCGAATTGCCGACGACACCGAGCCGTGGCAGCACGGTGAAGAGGATCGTGATGCCGGTGCCGTAGAGCAGCGTCAGCGCGACAAGCCCCCACCAACCGGGCGCAGCAGTCGGCAGGTGAAAACCGCCCTGCGTCGCGACACCGCCGAGCGCGAGCACGGCGACCATCGCCATTGTCGTTGCCGTGCGCAGCCGGCCGTCGAGATCCCCCGCCTCGTGCTGCGTCAACACAAGCGCAAGGCCGAAGGTTGCCGCCGCGCCGAGCGCGAAGGCGACGCCGACGCCGATGCTCGCCCATTGCGCCGCTGCACCCAGGCCCGAAGCGGCGCCGAACACGTCGAGTGCGAGCGCCAGGCCGATGAGCATGACCGGCATCGCCCGCAGCACGCGTGGCTCGGCGTGGTGCGTGTAGACGATGCGCGCCCAGAGCGCGGTCCACAGTGGATAGCTGTTGAAGGCAAGCAGTGCAAGCGCCACCGGCAGCCGCGCGACGGCCGAATACAGGCATAGGCTCTGCACGCCGACGAGCACGCCGATGGCAGGCAGCGCCCGCTTGTGG
>JBDTSN010000199.1:0-5143 GCA_039931145.1 Burkholderiales bacterium
ACAAGGTGCGCCGCTTGTCGCAGCAGCTCTTCGAACTCGCGACACTGCAGTCGCTGGATCACGTGCTGCAGCGCGAACACTTCCGCTACGACGAGCTCGTCGTCGACACGGTGCAGAAGTTCGAGTTCGCCGCGCCGCCGCCGGGCGTCGCGCTGGCGGGGTCGCCGCCCGGCGCAATCGACTTCGAGGGCGACCTGCACCTGATCGAGCGCGCGCTGACGAACCTGATCGACAACGCCGTGCGCCATGCGCCGGGCGCCGAGCCGGTGCGCGTCAGCCTGCAATGCGAAGCCGCGCAAGTGACGGTGTGGGTTGAGGATCACGGCCCCGGCCTGCCGGCCGAACTCGCACGCCGGCTGGACGCCGGTCAACCGTTGCGCGAGCCGCCGCTACCGCGGCCGGGCGGCGGCATCGGTGGCCTCGGCCTCGCCATCGCACAGCGGATCGCCGCACTTCACGGCGGCAGCCTGCGCACGCTGCCGTCGCAGGGCGGCGGGACGCGGCTTGCGTTCGCGCTGCCGCGTTCGTCGCAGGTTTGAGCGGCAAATGGGTTGTCCGCCCTCCAAAGAAGTCGCCGTGCTGCGCCTATGCAGTTCCTGAACGTGCGGCCGACTTGAGTTCGTACATGGCGCTGTCGCTGCGAGCCAGCAGTTCTTGGAGGCTGTCCTCCGCCCTCGATTGCGCCACGCCGAGACTGATGGTTACAGCGAGGCCCGACGCGATGGCATCCCACTCGTGGGATGCAATGGCGGCCCGTAGACGGTCGCAAACTTCAGTCGCGTGCGCAAGGTCGTTCCGTCGGAGAAGCAGTACGAACTCGTCTCCGGCAAGTCGCGCTGCGAGGTCGTCCTCACGGACATGCTGTGTAAGCAGTGCCGCTATGACTTGGAGAACCTTGTCTCCGACGAGGTGGCCGTGGGTGTCGTTGACCTGCTTGAACTGATCGACATCAATGAGCGCCGCGCAAAGCGGGCGGCCATTCGAACGGCTTTCGCGCAGACTCTCCTCTACGGCCTTCTCGAAGCATCGCCTGTTCGCGATACCCGTGAGAGGGTCTTCCAGCGTCAAGCGCTCGAAGTGTTCCGCCGAAGTCTGCAACTCGCGCCTCATCTGCTCGCTGCGGCGCATCTTGAGCTGCCATGTCACCACGGCGTTGCGGCTGGGCAATGTCTCGGAGCGAATGCGCCGTTCGCGCGCTGCCAGTTGTTTGAGTGCCGTGAGCGCCTCTTCATGCTTGCCTTTGCGTTCCAGCACGCCGCTAACAAGTACGAGGCCCAGGAGCGCAGCTTGTTCGCGACCGGATTCGTTCGCAAGGGCGACCATCCTTTGTGCCTGCAACTCGGCCAGCGGCCAGTCTTCGCGGGCTTGAGCGAGTTCACATCGAACCAGAGCTTCCAAGCTCTCCAGCCATGGTGCGATGCCGTTTTCCTTTGCGCATTTGCGAAAGGCCTCCAACTCCGCTTCCGCTCGTTCAATCTCCCCCAACCAGCAATGGGCCGCACTGGAAACCAGCCACCAATTCCACAAGAGAGGTCGCTGATCGGGCTCCGCGAGAGCTTCCATGTCATGGCTCGCGGCGAATTCCTCGTATTGAATCAACAGAGATCTGATATCTGTCAGCGACGGCATCCGACCAGTCTCGTGGCGCTCTGTCACGACGCGCGTGACTTCGCAGGAGCCTTCGACAACCAGGGCGCACAGCATGGTCAGGGCGGACGCATCGGAGTCACCCAAGCTCCTGGCGTCGCGCAAGGATTGTTTCGCGGCATCGAAGCATTTGGCGTGAAAAAGGACGTGGCCAAGCTGGACATGGGCATCGGCCAGTCGCTCGACGTCCTGGCTGCGCTTGGCCAGTGCCACGCCGAGCAATGCTGCCTCGATGGCTTGGTCATTTCGACCCAAGCAGCTCGACGCCACTGCCAGCACGGCGAGTGCGCCCGCTTCTTCTGCCTCGTCACCAACCGATTGAAGCAGATGTGCCGCACGGTTGCCTTGTTCGTAGGCAGCAACGTAGTCTTCAAGCAGGTTGTCAAGTTCGGCCAAGAATGACAGCACCCGCCCTTCAAGATGACGATCGGCCTTGCCAATGGCAGAGTGCAGCAAAGGCAGCGCCAGGGCCTTGGCTGCCGCGGGGTTCTCTATGCGCTTGGCCAGACTCAACTGTTCTTCGTCGTTGTCGTTCAAATTCGGAGCTCCGTCGACGCATTCGAGTCTGCGTCCAACTGTCCCGACAATTGTCGAGTCTGACGACGTATTGCGGTGATCGTAGGCCTTGGCCGCCGACGCGCATCGAGAAAAAGTGCGCGACTTGTCGGCCGCAATGCCGGCGCTATACGCCGACGTACTCGACGCGCGCCGGGTGATTCTTCGCCAGCGCGAAGTCGATCGCTGCGAGCAGTTCGTCGAAGTGGGGCCGGGCGAACGGCATCGTCTGTACCGCGCCGTAGAAGATCGTGCCGTCCGGGCGCGTGATGAAGACGCCGGGTTCGGCGAAGAGCGCGGGCTCCTCGACGCCGATCGAGGTGACGCCGCGCCCGGTGCTGATGTAGAGACCCCATTCGCGCGCTGATGCAAGCGAAAGATCGTGGCCGATGCGCAGATCGGGCAGTGCAGGCCGCGATAGAAGACGACGAGTGTGGAGTTCGCCGGTTGCTCTTCGTGCAGCGCGAAGCGGCCGTCGCGCAGCGTCGGCACCTGCAGCGAGGGGACGGGTTGGCGGCGAATCAGCGTGGCGGCTCCGGGGCTGGGCTTGCACTGCGGCAATGGCATTCAAACGCAAGCGCAATGTAGCGAGCCTGCGCCGCGCGTGCTCGCCGATTCGCAGTGATGCGGCACCGTGAGCCGGATCGGTATGACCGCCTTGCGCGTGGCCAGATCAACTGCAGCTGCTGGCAAGGCTTGCCCGCAGCGCACCACTCGCACGCAGTGCGCCGACCTCGATGCCGCGCCAGTTGCGAAGCGTCACCTCGCTGAAGCCGCGAATGAAGTCGCGCTCGCCGTCGTCTAGTGCGACGTGCGCCTCGATCACTGCGGCGATCGCCACTTCGGCGGCGCGTGCGTTGTTGCCGTCGTCGATCTTGATCGCGACGCCGAGGCCCTGTGCCGGCAGCGCGGCGCAGTACACGCCTTCGGCGCCGACCTTCATGAAGACGCGCTCGCCGAGGCGCTCCATCACGCGCGTGTCGGTGCGGCCGTGCCCTGCGACGAGCAGCGGCTCGTGCGCGACGGCTTGGCGCAGTCGCCGCGCCGCGCGGGCGTGCTCGGCCGAAAGACCGACGCCGCTGCCAACACGCGCGAAGGCGAGCGCGAGTGCACGCAGCGGGAACGCATAGGTCGGGATCGAGCAGCCGTCCGTGCCGCGCGGCACATCGCTGAGCCGGGTACCGGTGCTCGATTCGAGCGCCGCGGTCACTTCGCGCATCACCGGGTGATCCGGCGCGACGTAGCCCCGCACGTACTGGCGCAGGTCGGCGCCGGGGCCAGCCATCTTGCACGCCAGACACATGAAACCCGAATGTTTGCCCGAGCAGTTGTTGTGCAGCGCCGAGGGCTCGCGGCCCGCGGCGGCGAGCGCGCGCATAGACGCTTCGTGATAAGGCCAGTGCGCGCCGCATTCGAGGCAGCCGACGTCGAGCCCTGCCTTCGCGAGCATCGCGGCGGCGGTGTCTGCGTGCACCGGTTCGCCGCCGTGCGAGGCGCAGGCGAGCGCGAGCTCCGCGTCGCTCAATCCAAGGTCGTCCGCCGCGCCGCTCGCGACGAGCGGCAGCGCCTGCAACACCTTGACTGCGGAGCGCGGAAAGATCGGCCGATCGATGTCGCCGATTGCGGTGCGCACAGCACCGTCCACATCGACGATCGCGATCGCGCCGCAATGGAAGGATTCGACCGTGCCGCCGCGCAGCGCCTCGACAAGCTGTGGATTCATGAACAAGCCCTCGTGTGTGACGACGCACTGTAGCGCTGCGTCATGTCGCGCGCCGCGCTGCCTTTCGAGCAGCCCGGTTCAGCCGGCGGCCGATGGCAGGCCCTCACCAAAGTCAGCTCTCCGGCGGTCACCAAGCGTTTGTCGGAGATCGCCCTGGAACATACGTGACTGACGACGGGCAGTCGTCGGTCGGCTCCAGGCACCTGACTGCGTCGTTGCGAGTCAGGCAGCACCCTCGGTCTCACGCTGCGGCGCCGTGCCTACGGCGCGATCGAGCGCCTGTTCAAGCAAGCGCACGCTGCGCTCGACGTTGCCGAGCTTGTCCAGCCCGAACAGGCCGACACGGAAGCTGCGGAAATCGTCCCCCTCGTCGCACTGCAGCGGTACACCGGCCGCGATCTGCAGGCCTTGAGCGAGCATCTTCTTCGCGTTGCTCAGCTCCGGGTCGGTGGTGTAGCTGACGACCACGCTCGGTGACTGGAAGCCTTCGGCCGCGACGCTGGCAAAGCCCTTGCGCACAAGCATCGTGCGCACGCCGACGCCGAGCGCGACCTGGGCCGTGCGCAACGTCTCGAAGCCGCGCGCCTGGGTCTCCTGCATCGCATCCCGGGTGAGCACCAGCGCATCGGTCGGCATCGTCGCGTGGTAGGCGTGCCCGCCGCCTTCGTAGGCCTCGGCGATCTGCAGCCACTTGCGAAGGTCGCAAGCGAAGCTGGTGCTGGTGGTCGAGTCGATGCGTTCGCGGGCGCGCTCGCTCAGCATCACGAAGGCGCAGCAGGGCGATCCGCTCCAGCCCTTTTGCGGGGCGCTGACAAGCACGTCGACACCGGTCGCGCGCATGTCGACCCAGATGGCGCCGCTGGCGATGCAGTCGAGAACGAACAAGCCGCCGACTGCATGCACCGCATCGGCCACAGCGCGCAGGTAGTCGTCGGGCAGCAACATGCCGGAGGCGGTTTCGACGTGCGGTGCAAACACCACATCGGGCTTCGTCTGTGCGATGTGGGCCACCACCTCGCCGATCGGCGCCGGCACGAACGCGGCTTGCCTCCCGCTGCCGGTGCGCCGCGCCTTCAACACAACCGTTTGAGAGGGGATGCTGCCCATCTCGAAAATCTGCGTCCAGCGGTAGCTGAACCAGCCGTTGCGCAGCACCAGGCATTTGCGGCCGGTCGCGAACTGGCGTGCCACCGCTTCCATGCCGAAGCTGCCGCTGCC
>JBDTSN010000200.1:0-5111 GCA_039931145.1 Burkholderiales bacterium
AGTGCTCGCCGACCTGCGCGCCCTCGAGCCGCTCGCGCCGCTGCATCAGCCGCACAACCTGGCGCCGATCCAGGCCTTGCTCGAGCGCCGGCCGGAGCTGCCGCAAGTGGCCTGCTTCGACACCGCGTTTCACCGCGGCAACCCCGAGCTGGCACAGATGTTCGGCCTGCCCTACGAGATGTTCGAGCAGGGCGTGCTGCGCTACGGCTTCCACGGCCTCTCGTATGAATACATCGCGTCGGTGTTGTCGACGGTGGACCCGGTGGCGGCGACGGGCCGCACGGTGGTGCTGCACCTGGGCAACGGCGCCAGCATGTGCGCGCTGCAAGGTGGCCGCAGCATCGCGAGCACGATGGGTTTGACCGCCCTCGACGGGCTGATGATGGGCACGCGCGGCGGCAGCCTGGATCCGGGCGTCGTGCTCTACCTGATGAGCGTGCGCGGGATGGACGTGGCGGCTGTCGAGAAGCTGCTCTACAGCCAGTCCGGGTTGCTCGGTATCTCGGGCGTGTCGAGCGACATGCGCAGCCTGCTCGCGGGCGACGCGCCGCGCGCGCGGCTCGCGATCGATCTGTACCTGTACCGCATCCGACGCGAGCTCGGATCGCTCGTAGCCGCGCTCGGCGGGCTCGACGCGCTGGTGTTCACTGCCGGCATCGGCGAGAACGCGAGTGCGATCCGCGCCGGCGTCTGCCGCGATGCGCACTGGCTGGGAGTGGCGATCGACGAATCGGCGAACGACGCCAACGCCACCCAACTGCACACCGCCGGGAGCAAGGTGCGCGTCTGGCGGCTCGCGACGAACGAAGAACTCATGATCGCGCGCCACACCCGCGACGTGCTGGCGCGCGCTTGAACGACAGGGAGAACAATTCATGACCGCCACGCCAGTCCCCACGCCCCCGCTGGCCGGCAAGAAGACCCTCGTCGTCGACGTCGCCAACGAACACTCGATCGCTTGGGGTTGCGCGAAGGCCTTCCACGAGTTGGGCGCCGCCGCGCCGCTGATGACCGAGGGCGGCACGCTGTTCGCGATGAGTTACTACGGTGCCGGGAAGGTCGTCGACAACTACAACCTGATGGGGCCGGTGAAGGCGGCGCTCGAGGCGGCGTGCCGCTACTTCGCCTTCGAGCTCGGGCCGCGCCGCATCCGCGTGCACCCGATCTTGCGCGGGCCGCTGAAGATGCGCGCGGCTTCAGGGCTGAAGGACTTCGATCTGCTGCTCGCCGACGCGGCGCAGAAGGCGCCGATCGGCGAACTGGCCGACATCATGGACGTGGGCTTCGCCTGCGCCTATCTGGCGACACCCTACGCGCGGCGCATCACCGGCGGCACGATCTACGTCGACGGCGGGGTGCACGTAGTAGCCTGAAGGCGAGCCAAGGGGCCAGGAACTGTGACTTGCCAGAAGCAATGTGCGCGTCGAGATCGCGTGCAAAATCAGCGTCCCGTTGCTCAGGTCCATACATGTTCAAGATTGCCTGCCTCTCGCTTCTCGTTGTGCTGATGGGATGCGCAACTACTTCGCCGCCGCAAGACAGTTCGACGTGCATACCCGGAGACCCTAGCGGCCCTCAGAGGTGTCAAGCCAAGACCTACGATCTGGGACGTTGACACCCGGCGCAAGCCGTTTTCAGAATCGCTGTTTTGGGGTGACGGTTCGCGTGCAGCGTGGCGACCCTATGGATCACGTTACTGCGGTTCAGCACAGCCAGTTGATAGCGAAGATCCGCAGTACAGACACGGTTCGGCTGCGGAAGGTGTCCGCTGCGCCACTGAACCGGTCCTTCGCTCACGGTTAAGTGACGAGCGTTCACAGCCCGGCGGCTAGCCCAGTCCAGCGACTGCTCCCGCTGGCGGTGAACGGGAATCCTCGACCTCAAGTGGACACCCGGATCACTCGAATGGAAGGTCGGTAAGCCACCGCAGAGCAGGCAGCTGCTTTGCGGATCCATGCGGTGGCGGTGCGCCAGCCCATGACTCGTTGTCGTGGACGGCGCGCGCATCACTGCCGCAGCCGGAATATGTGCAATGGCTGCAAGCGAGCGACGATCCCAGAGCAGATACTCGGGCAGTTGTCGAATGGGTACTCAAGGAACCCATATCGATGGAAACGGCGGGGGAGACCCCTTCGCTTTCGCTCTACGCCTTCCCACGGGACAGCAAACATGAATTTCGCGATCACGGCAAGCTACACCGATCTGTACCAGATCGCGATGGGACAGGCGTTCTTCTTGAATGGAGAACGCGACTGGCATGCCACCTTCGATTACTTCTTTCGCAAGGCGCCCAACGCTGGCGGCTACACCGTGTTCGCGGGGCTGGCCGGCGCGCTCGAGCTGCTGCACGACCTGCACTTTTCTGCCGAGGACATCGACTACCTCGCGTCGCTTGGCTTTGATGCACGGTACCTGAAGCACCTCGGGCAGCTGCGCTTTCGCGGCACGGTCCACGGCGTGCGCGAGGGCGATGTCATCTTCCCGACCGAGCCGGTGTTGCGGGTGTCGGGCAACATCATCCAAGTGCAGCTGGTCGAGACGCTGCTGCTCAACGTCCTCAATTTCCAGTCGCTGATCGCCACCAAGGCGGCGCGCATCCGCTCGGTGGCGGGAAACGCCATCCTGAGCGAATTCGGCCTGCGCCGCGCGCCGGGGCTGGGCGGCGTGTGGGGCTCGCGGGCGGCGGTGGTCGGCGGTTTCGACTCGACCAGCAACGTGTATGCGGCGCGCCGATACGGGCTCAAGGCCGAAGGCACGATGGCGCATTCGTTCATCCAGTTGCACGAGGATGAGCTGACTGCTTTTCGCAAGTTCATCGAGGCGAATCCGGATCGCGCGACGTTGCTGGTCGACACCTACGACACGCTCGGCAGCGGCATGCCCAATGCGATCATCGTCGGCCACGAGATGGCGGCACGCGGCCAGCGCCTGCGGGCAATCCGCCTCGACAGCGGCGATCTGACCTTCCTCTCGCGCAGGGCGCGCGCGATGCTCGACGATGCCGGGCTGAACGAGGTCAAGATCGCCGCCTCCAACCAACTCGACGAATACATCGTGCGCAGCCTGCTGCAACAGGGCGCGCCGATCGACATATTCGGCGTCGGCACAAGCCTCGCCACCGGCCAACCGGACGCCGCGCTCGACGGCGTCTACAAGCTCGCCGCCACGGGTGATGCACCGCGCATCAAGATTTCCGAGAACGTCACCAAGATCACCCTGCCGGGCATCAAGCAGGTGTGGCGGATGTTCGACTCGGATGGGAAGTTCCACGGCGCCGATGTCGTCGGCATGGCAAACGAGGCACAACCTGCGCGCATGATCGACCCCTTCGATGACGAAAAGAAGCTCGACCTGTCGAGCCTGCGCGGTGAAGCGCAACTGCAACTGTTGATGATCAACGGCGAAGCGGTGCAGCCGCTTGCCGGCGTCGCCGAGGCGGCTCGCTATTGCCGGGAGCGACTCGCGCTGCTGCCGGACGAATACAAACGCCTCGAGTATCCGCACCAGTACAAAGTGGGTATCAGCGACACGTTGCACGATCTGCGCAACGCGCTGCGCCGCAGATACGCAATGGGGAAAACTGCATGACGGATGCGACGCTGACCAGGCTCCTGCTGGACCTGCCTGTCGAGCGTCAAATCAGCGACGATGCGCTTCGATCGCTTGTTCCCTTCGTCGAGCTGTTGGCGAGTCGCATGCGGCGGCGATCCTGCTGGCCGACGCGATGCGTGACAACCGGTTGAACGTGCGGCCTTCGGTGGTCGATCCGGCGCGGCGGCAGCGGCGCTACCTTGACTCACAGGTGCGCCATGTCCGCTCGCATGGCGTCATGCTGGAGGACATTTACTGCGGATGATGGCAGGTATGCCGCACCGATCATGGGACCACCAGCACATCGCCCGGTGTGTACTGGATGACGTGCTGCGCCAGGTTGCCTGGAATGCTGTCGGGAATCGTTGTTCCTTCTCCATGATGGCCGACGACGACGCAGTCGGCGGGCAGCGCTGCGGCGCCGACCAGGATCGCCCGCGCCGGAAGGTCGTCGGCCACATCGGCGGTCAATGGATGAAGGGCGCGAGCGCTCAATTGCTGAGCGAGTTGTTGCACCGCCCCGTCCGCGCGGTCGTACATCGATGCATGCAGCGACTGCAGTTGCTCCCCTGTCAGCCCGCCGATCACCATCGTGTGCTCGAGCGCCGGATTGAGCGCATACAGCAGATGGTGTCGCGCCGCGGGGAACAACTCGAGCGCAAAGGAAAGCGCACGCACCGAGCCCTCGCGCAGGTCGACTGCCGAAAGCACGCGGCGGGTTGTCGGCGCATGGGCCGCACGCACGACCAGCACTGGACAGGCAGGCGATCGAACCACCTTCGATGCGGTGCTGCCCAGCCCTGCCACCTCGGGGTCGGCGCGTGAGCCCACGACGATGAGCGAAACCGCGTGCGCACTGGCGTACGCACTGATCGATAGCTCGGGCGGACCGATGTCGAAGTGGGTGTCGACCTCGATCCCGGCCTGTTTTGCGATCGCTGCCGCGGCATCGCCCAAGCGTTGCCGCACGCGTTGCTCGGGCGCCGGATCGGTGTGCAGGCAGCGGACGGTATCGTCGTGCCAGGCGCCCGCGTCGAACGCGTGCAGCACGCACAGTGTGGCGTCATGTGCCGCGGCCAGTTGCACGGCCCGTTCGACCGCCGCGTCGGAACCCGGCGAGAAATCGGTGGCGACCAGGATGCTGCGAATCGTTGACATGGGCAGTGTCCGAATGGCTGTGTACAAGCCTGTCTACCACACCCGCCGCTGGCAGGCGGTCTTCCTTCGCCGCGAGCGGCCTCAGTCCATCGGGACTTCGCGATGCACGCCGAGATCGGCGCCCTTGCGGCCGGCCGCTGCGGCGGCGGCCATCTTGAAGGTCTGCATCAGTTTGCTGGACTTCGAGTCCCAGTACTCAGCCTCCTCGATATGGACTTCCAACAATCGCAAGTTCGGATCCTCGACACCGCCCGGAAACCAGACTATCGCTTCCGATGACCACAACTCCATCTGTAGCCGGGTGTCGATCAGCACGCGCGCCTGCCCGCTGATCGAAACGTAGCGGCTATCGTCGGGGTCGG
>JBDTSN010000201.1:0-5110 GCA_039931145.1 Burkholderiales bacterium
GGCAGCAGCACTTCGATGTTTAGCCAGTGCCCGCGCTGGCAATGCGGGCACGTGGTGATATCGATGCCGGCGACGAGCTTAAGGAAGGCGGCGGCACCTTCGGGGGCCTGCACGTTTGTAGGTGGCAAGCCCAGGGCGGCGCGCGCCGTGGCCAGGCGCTAGGTCTTCAACGCTGGGTTGAGAAGCCCGTAGTGGCGGATGGGCTTGAAGCCAGAGCAGATGGAATACGGCCTGGCCGCAGCCACCAGATTCGGCGGGGCTGCCATGAGATGCCCGATGCCTGCGCTATAGAATGACTTCGCGATGGCGCCGAGCCAGAGTCCATGCAAGACCAGGATCCTGAGCGCCATGGCGCCGGCGAGGTAGCTCAGCAGCTTGATAAACGAGCCAACCGTGGACCTTCGCCTGTGCCCAATGTAGCGCACGATGGTTCGCCGGCATCTTGATCAGGTGACCCTTGAAGGTCTTCACGTCTTCCAGGACCTGGCGGCTCGCGTAATAGCCGTCGGCACGGCCGCGAACCACGAGCTCGATGAACTCGCCGGTCACAGTCACATCTGCACGATGAGAAGACCCGCGGCGCGAGGCGACGACGCGGTGTCCTGCAATGCCCTCTTCTCCAGTCGGCGCGGGTGTGAACTTTGGGTCCACGTCGCCTTCCCTCGCCGCAAACGCACAAAGCTCGGCCACGGCCACTGTCTAGCCGATGCCGCATGCACCGCGGGCGGCAACGGTGCCGACCAGGTTAGCTCTTCGACCTGCGACTATCAGGCGTTCACCTTGCAAAAGTAAGCATGTGACCCAAGCGTAAATTCGGCGCGTCCTCTGGGAGCAGTCGAGCGATGTGATCTGCGCTGCCGGCACCAACACTCGGTCGCGATCAAGCAACTTGTGTTCGGCTTGACCTGCCGGATACAGCAGCGGCGCCTGTCAATCCGGTCGTGAACGAGTCGCAACGAGCGTCCCGCGACATTGCGTACTGACACAGGCGCATGGGTACGCGGCAGGGTCGTCCCCTTCGACCTCCAACGCGTAGTCGAGGAAAAGCTCCTCGCCTGCGGCGATGCGCCGCGTCGCGCAGATATTGATCACGAGTTTGTCCGATTCGTCGTATTCCTCGATCGCCTCCACGTTGGGTACGCACGCATGGTTCAAGTGCCGGGTCGCGTTGCCGCCTTGCGCGCCGTCGATCATCGAACCATCCGACAGCCCGAAGATGTAGGTCAGGCGATCGTTCCACGCATCTTCCACGTGATCGGGTGCATAGCGCCGGCCCGCATAGCAACCGATTTGCTCGCCTGCCTGCAACAGGCGCGTCGCGAAGACGCCTTGTCCGTGGACACAGCTTCGCCGTACCTCGACACCATCGAGAGGCTGCATCCCCAGGCCGTCGTTGTTCAAGCCAAGCCCTTGTTCGGATTGATCAGGTATTTCGAGCCGGTGGCGCGTCGTCCATACACTGCGATCCAGTCGGGCTGCAATGCTTCGGTCAGCGCCAACTCACCGCCATAGCGGCTGGCGAAGGTGGTCTTCAGCTCCGAGGCGATGCGCTGCTTCAGCTTCAGCGTGGCCTGCGGACCGATCTTCTGCAGGAACGAGAACAGCAACCATCCGCCCATTCCCCACGCCATGCCGAAGTTGCGAACGAAATCTGTCGGGCGTGTGTCTAGGCCGCCGTAGAGATAGACCTGCTTGTGGGTCGTAGAACCATACCGGCTGTACTCCTTGGCGGACATGGTCAACGCAGCCTCCATGCCCCCCCAAGGATCTGGCCCGCCAGCTTGCCGCCGCCGGTGGCGTCGAATGCCAGCGTCGCACCGGTGGCGACGAGCGCCTGGGTGAGGTCCTGCAGGAAGGTGGCCGAGTTGACGTCGCACACGTGGGTTGCACCAATCGACTCGAGGATCGCCACCTGCTCGGGCTTGCGCACAATGTTCACCAGCGCTATGCCATCTTGTTGGCAGATTCGGTTCAACATCTGCCCAAGGTTGGACGCGGCCGCCGTGTGCACCAGTGCGATGTGACCCTCGCGCCGCATCGTCTCGACCATGCCCAGTGCTGTAAGCGGATTGTCCAAGCAGGAGGCGCCTTCGGCTGGCGTGGCGCCGTCCGGCAGCACGAGGCACTGGTCGGCGGCGATAGCGCGGTACTGCGAGTAAGGATTCTTCATCATGTTCTCTGCACCAGATTTCAAAGCGAACGGCAAGGCTACTAGACTGTCTTGCCCTCTGGTAGATGCCGGACTATGCAGTTCGATCTTTGCTCGCTATCGCGCGATTCGTGAGACTCTGCGCAATTCGGATCCCTCGTAAAGACGGAACAAGGCCGCGTGTGCGGCCGGGTCAGCTCTCGCGATGGAGCGCCGCTCAACGTGCCAGCCGAGTCCAAATCGCACGCGCTGCCGGACTCGCTTCGTCCCAGGTCATTCGCCACTAACCTCTGGCGCGGTCCCATTCGCGACCGAGTTCGGGCTCGACGTCGTCGCAGCTGCGACCAGCGTACCTGCCGCGTGCTTCGCCACCGTCGCGATACGCGGGGGAAAAGTCGTCATAGGTCATCTCTCGGCCGTAGTACGGCTCCTTGTTGTACTGATCACGGTCCTGTCGCGTCACCTGCTGACCAGGACGAGCGGGCCCGCCTGGCGCGCGAATTGCACGACGAACTTGGTGCGCTGCTGACCGCGGCCAAGGTCCCGGGGAAGATCGAGAGAACGAGCGAGAAAGCGACGCTGCCGGCCTGATTGCCGCTCTGGTGGCGAATGTAGTTCTGCACCACGACGAACGCCACGCCGAGCCAGGGCAGTGCGATGAACCATAGGCGCAGGTCGTTGGCTCGGGCGCGGCGCTTCATCTCACCGTGCTCCGACCCATCGCAAGTCGCAATCCGCTCGCTGATCGGATTGCGACTGCCCACGCCGATCTCTCTGCCCATCTTAGAGCGACGTTTCATGCAAGCGACGCCGCCAAAGTTTGGCGCCGACACGTCTGTAGGACTCTGCCAGCACCTCATCCGGCACAGGCGCTGACGCACAAGACCGTTCGCAGCCGACAGACGCGGCATTGCGTCGGGCGCAGAGTGCAAGTACAAAGTTTTTGGCAGGAGTCGATGATGAACACGTCAGAATCTGGTTCAAGTGGGTCGTTTGAAATGCGATTCAATTCCCTGTTCCGCGCCGGTATGGCGCTTGCGTTTCCCTGCGATGAACAAGGGCACGTTGATCTCGACGATTTGCCCCCGCGTGCGCGAGACAACTATCTGTTTGCCCGCGCGATGGTGGGTCGCGACTTCGACGTGCCTAGCGTCGAAAGAGCCGAAGCCGCGTTTGACCGCAGCCTGTCCCTCGCCTGAGCTGAGCGGCCACGGATCACTGCAAGTTTGCTTGCACCTATGTGGCTTGCGCAATCGGTCAGGCGCGTGTCAAGGCACGCCGCTTGCCCGCGTTGGCGACCGCATCGAATGGTTTGCATGTGGAAATGTCATCTGATTTATTCGGGCACATAGCCAAGCTCGAGCCTGTCGCCAGTGCGTGAGCGGAAGACCGCTTCAAGGCTGTCAATATCGTGTATCAGATTCCGGGTTTGGGTAGGCAGGCGATTCTCTCCGCCAGTGTGAGCAGTCGTTGGCTGGTCTGACGCGATGCCTGCTTCGCGTCGGCAAGGAAATCCAGCGGTCGCTTTGGAACGCCCGCATTAGCCGCTACCGTGCGGCCGCCTTTTGTCGGTTCGTTTGTCTTGTGAACGCGGGACCTCGCATACTGGGCCACTCGCAATCGTCCCGACGTTCCTGAACCGATACGCCCACACAGCCAGTGCGGCATGCTTCTCAGGCATGTAGTCATGGCGGTCATAGTGGCGCGCCTGTATGCCACCAAGACCGTGTGACTGGATTTGCGCTCGAACATCGCTCGATATGCCCAGCGCTGCCATGTGCGTCTCCGCCGTACGCCGAAGGTCCCGCATCGAAAACGGCCCGCGCTCAAGTTCACCTTCAGCCTGCATAGCCTTCTCAACTTCTTCGACCAATGCCGCCACCGTTTCCTTGCGCAGCGGCACACGGCCATTCGAGCTGAAAAGCGGCGACTCGATAGTCTCAGTCTGTCCCAATCGCCGGCGGATCACCGGCATCAGGTCTTCATGAATGGGCAAGACATGTCGGCGAGGGTTGGCATGGCGGTTCCGCCCTTTGGGGTCCAACAGCGTCACGGTGGCACCAGACAAGTCAACCAACCGCGGCGTCAACCGAAGCAATTGCGTCGGCCGCTGCCCTCCTAGATACATGCAAGCGATCAACGCGTCTCTCGCCGGGCTGTCGGCCGCAGACTCGACGCGACGCCAGAAGGCATGAAGCTCCGGCAGGGTCAACGTGCGATCCAGCGCCTTCGAGAATTGCGCAAGGCTCGGCAGTCGATCCGCTTGGTTGGTTTGAATGTCGAACGCGGTCAGCGCCTCAGGCAGCGTAGGGTCGAGGCCCGCGCGCATGGCGAGGCCAAAGGCCGCGCGCAGGTAGGCCCGCAGCTTCGCGGCGGTGCGACCTTTACCGGCCTCGATCAAACGCGCGAGCACGTCGCGCAGTTCCTCAGCCTTGACCTGCGCCGCCGGACGGGCGGCCAGCTTTGGAAACGGCGCGCTGACGTGGAGCTTGAAAATGGACTGCGCGTCGTAGTGCGACTGCCGGCCCTGGAGCGTGCCCACGTAGACTCGAAACAGTGACGCCAGGCTCCCTTGTTCAGCCTTGCGTTTCGCCGCTAGTACCGCCTCCTCAGCAGCAACGTTCGCCGCATCCCGCTCATTGAGCATGGCGCGCAAGTTGTTGCCAGCCCCAGCCAAACGCGCCAACTCGCCGGCCCGCTCGCGCGCCTCGTGCAGGGTCATGCCGGTCACGCCACGGGGGTCATAGTCGGCGACCTTCAGAATGTCGCGCGTACCGTCAGCTCGCGTGTGACGGTACATGCAGACCCGCGCGCCAGAAGGCGTGCAACGAATGGTGAACCGACCCTGCCCGCGTGCGCCAGGGTCGGTCAGCCACACATCATTTCCGCCGCCCTTGGCCCGGCTACTGCCAGCCTCAATCTCGCGTGCAGTGATGACACCGCCCCGCGCGCCCTTGACTG
>JBDTSN010000202.1:0-5102 GCA_039931145.1 Burkholderiales bacterium
CAGGCCGGTGAGCGAGAGCTTCCACTCGGCGATGCCGTCGATCAGCGCGTTGTCGAGTTCGCTGTACTCGCGCAGCGGCAAGCCGACGTTCTCGCGCACGGTGAGGGCGCTGAACAGGCCGCCGCGCTGAAACATCACTCCCCAGCGGCGGCGCAGCGCGAGCGCCGCTTCGTCGTCGAGCGCAGCGACATCGACGCCGAGCACCTGCACCGAGCCGGCACTCGGCGTCTGCAGCATGATCATCTCGCGCATCAGCACCGACTTGCCCGACCCGCTGCCGCCAACGATCGCGAACACCTCGCCGTGCCTGACATCGAGGTCGAGCCCGTCGTGCACGACATGGCTGCCAAAGCGCGTGCAGATGCCGCGCATCTCGATCACCGTCGGGTTCGCGTCGGTGTTCATAGGCTCTCAGAGCTCCAGCGCGCTGAACGCGATCGAGAACAAGGCGTCGGCGACGATCACGATGAATATCGACTGCACGACGGCAAGCGTCGTCTGGCGGCCGACGCTGTCGGCGCTGCCACGCGTGCGAAAGCCCTGGAAGCAGCCGATCACGGCGATGATGATCGCGAACACCCACGCCTTGCCGATGCCGATGAGCAGCGATGTGCCACGCAGTTCGCGCCCGAAGCGATCGAAGAACTCGGGGAAGCCGACGTCGAGCTGGGTGCGCGCCATGATCATGCCGCCGAGCACGCCTGTCACGTCGGCAAACACCGTCAGCAGCGGCAGCGCGATTGCGAGCGCGGCGATCTTGGGCAGTACGAGGAGTTCGATCGGGTCGATGCCGAGGGTGCGCATTGCATCGACCTCCTCGGTGACGAGCATGGTGCCGATCTGCGCCGCGTAGGCCGAACCCGATCGGCCGGCGATGATGATGGCGGAGATGAGCGGCGCGAATTCACGCAGCATCGAATAGACGACGAGCTCGACGACGAAGATGTTCGCGCCGTAGTGCCGGAGCTGAGCCGCGCCCTGGTAGGCGATGACGATGCCGAGCAGGAACGAGGTGAGGCCGATGATCGGCAGCGCGTCGAAGCCGCCGATCTGGATGTTGCGCAGCATCGTCCGCCACCGGAAGCGCTGCGGATGCGCAAGGAGCCGCAGCGCGGAAAGCGCGATTTCGCCGATGAAGCGCAGCATGCCGAACGCCTGTTGCCACGCCGCAGCTGCACGGCGACCGACGCGCGCGAGCGGCGAGCGCCGAGGCGGCTGTACGACTTTTACTTCGGGGTGCTCGGCGACGAGCGACATCAGCTTGTCGAGCTTCGCCGGCCACCCACGACGCGTCGGCTGCGCCGCGTGCCGGTTCAACCAGTGCTGCAGCACCCAGGCGCCTGCGGTGTCGATGGCTTCGAGCGCGCCGCCTTCGAGTACGACTTCTCCTGCCTCGCAGGGCTCGGCGTCGAGTTCGTGCGCCAGGTCGCCGAGGCCGCGCACGGTCCAGCTTCCCGAGAGCTTCCACTCTCGTTGGGTGGTGCGGGTGATGGCGGCGGGAGGCACTGGCATTGTCAGGAGTCGCGAGCATCACTGTAGCGGCCCGGTTTGCACTTGCGCCAAGGCAAGCGAGAGAGCTTCGAGCCCGGTGTCGCGCGCCGGCATCGGTTGGCGCAGGCTGAAGGAACTTCCCAGCTAAATCTTGACCAAAACACTCGGGATAAGATATGATTGACTAAATTAGTCGGGTAAACGCCATTTGGTTGAGGCAGGCGGTTCTCGGCTTGACGGCACGTCGCCGTACTCTGCGCCCGGATCCAGGCGCCTTTAAGGAGTTCTCCATGCGTTTAACTACCAAGGGGCGTTTCGCCGTGACCGCGATGATCGATCTGGCCCTGCGCGAGAACACTGGCCCTGTGGCGCTTGCGGCGATCAGCGCGCGCCAGCAGATCTCGCTGTCCTACCTCGAGCAGTTGTTCGGCAAGCTGCGTCGCCACGAGCTCGTTGCAAGTACGCGCGGCCCGGGCGGGGGCTATTCGCTCGCGCGCAAGGCGGCCGAGATCACCGTCGCCGACATCATTGTCGCGGTCGATGAGCCGATGGATGCCACCAGTTGCCACGGCCGCGAGAACTGCATGGGCGAGGATTCGGGCCGCTGCATGACGCACGACCTGTGGGCGAGTCTGAACACAAAGATGATTGAGTATCTCGACTCGATCACGCTGCGCAAGCTCGTCGATGAGCAGCTTGCGAAGGGCGTGTCGGTGCAGGAGCAACCCATCAAGCGCGCCATCTCATCGCAGCCAGTCGTCAAGCCGATCAAGATCACGGCGCCGAATTCGGTTTTCGCGCTCGGCATCGCGATGGCGAAGTAGTTCATTGGCGCGTGCGACTGAACGGGGCTGCCGGGTAGCACCCCGCGCTCCGCAGTGAGGCAGGTATGAGTTCACGCCTTCCGATCTACCTGGACTACGCTGCGACGACGCCGGTGGATTCGCGGGTCGTCGACGCGATGATCCCCTGGTTGGGCGCGAATTTCGGCAACCCGGCATCGCGCAGCCACGCCTGGGGTTGGGAAGCCGAGCAGATCGTCGAGAAGAGCCGCGCGCAGGTGGCCGAACTGATAGGCGCCGATCCGAGCGAGATCGTGTGGACCTCGGGTGCGACCGAATCGAACAACCTTGCGCTGAAGGGTGCGGCGCATTCGAACATGGCGCGCGGCAAGCACCTCGTCACCGTCAAGACCGAGCACAAGGCGGTACTCGACACGCTGCACGAACTCGAGCGCCAGGGCTTCGATGTGACTTATCTCGATGTGCGCGAGGACGGATTGCTCGATCTCGACGCGTTCCAGGCCGCGCTGCGCAGCGACACCATTCTTGCCTCGGTGATGGCCGTCAACAACGAGATCGGCGTCATCCAGGACATTGCCGCGTTCGGCGCCATCTGTCGCGAACGCGGCATCGTCTTTCACGTCGACGCGGCGCAGGCGACGGGCAAGATCGCGATCGATCTGCAAACGCTGCCGGTTGATCTGATGAGCCTCACGGCGCACAAGACCTATGGTCCGAAGGGCATCGGCGCGCTCTATGTACGGCGCAAGCCGCGCGTGCGGCTCGAAGCACAGATGCACGGCGGCGGCCACGAAAGGGGGATGCGTTCGGGCACGCTGCCGACGCATCAGATCGTCGGCATGAGCGAGGCCTTTCACATTTCGCGTGAAGAGATGGCGACGGAGAACGAACGCATCCGTATGCTGCAGCAGCGGCTCTTGCGGGGGCTCCAGGGCATCGAACAAGTTTTTGTCAACGGCGATCTCAAGCGGCGCGTGCCGCACAACCTGAATATCGCGTTCGGTGGCGTCGATGGCGAGGCGCTGATCACGGGCATCAAGGGTCTGGCGCTGTCGTCGGGCTCGGCGTGTAACTCGACGAGCCATGAGCCGAGCTACGTGCTGCGTGCGCTCGGCCGCAGCGACGAGCTCGCGCATTCGTCGCTGCGAATCACAATGGGGCGCTTCACCACGACGCAGGAGATCGACGTCGCGATCGCGACGATCACCGAGACTGTCACCAAGCTACGCGAGCGCGCGCCGCAGCGGTACGGGTTGCGTGACGGTGATCGCTTGAGCACAGTGCAGGGGACAGTGCACTGAGAGTTGTATGAAAGACCACTGCAAGGTCATCAAACCCGATCCGAGCCCGTGCTACGCAGGCTCGGCAGACACGGTGGACAATCGACACCAGACACACCCATATTGAAGGAGGCGCAGACAGCCATGTCAGTCACTCTCACCGAAGCCGCAGCGCGTCACGTATCGCGCTTTATCGCCAAACGCGGCCAAGGCGCCGGCGTGCGCCTTGGCGTCAAGAACACGGGTTGCTCGGGCTTGGCCTACAAGCTTGAATATGCCGACGAAATGGCGCCCGAAGATGTGGTCTTCGAGGGCCACGGCGTGAAGCTGTTCGTCGATCCCAAGAGCCTGGTTTTTCTGGACGGCACCGAACTCGACTTCGTGCGCGACGGCCTGAACGAGACCTTCAGGTTCAACAACCCGCAAGAGAAAGACCGTTGCGGTTGCGGCGAGTCGTTTCGCGTTTAGTACGGGTTAGTACAGGAGAGACTGCGGGCGCGGCGCTCAATCGCGCTCAGCGCGGCCAGGGGTGAGCAATGAGCGGTGGTTTTCGCGGCGAACACTTGATCGGCCGCGAGACGTTGGCCGGGCAGCGTGCCCGCGCCGCTGCGCTCACGCTGTGCGCGCTTCTCGACGGCAACGACGGCCGCGCCAACGCAAACCATCGGGCGCGTGATGCTGACGATGAGCTTGCAATGCAGGCCGATGCGGTGCTTGCAGCGTGAATGCACGGCGCGGTATGTCGGGTGCGTGCCCAACGTGCGATGTAGACGATGAGCGCGCGCGAGTCGCGATTCACGGCGGCGGGCTCTGCGATCATTCGCCTCACTCGCAGGACAAGCGCAAGTTGCGTTGGATTCGCATGACGGGAACGATAGTCGCCGCGGTGACGTTTGCATCAGGTACAGCAGCCTCGCAGCTTGCCGGCGCTGCTTTGTTGACAACGGCCAACGCCACCGGCTCGCTTGGTTTGTACGACGCGAACTCGTTCTCGCTTGCCATCGAAGGCGAAGGCGCGGCGCCCACTTCGCGTCTGGCGGCCTGGTACTTTCGCGATGAGACAGTTGCCGTGCCGCACGCCGGCCTGCCGATATCAAGCTACGAGCCCGGCGTGCGCGCGTTCGACGACTTGCAGCATTGGGCCATCGCGCGCAGCCCCGATGCCGTGCTCGACTACCCGCCGCTCGTCTGGGTTGCTGCGCCGCAGGTCATCCGCGACGCCCGTCTCGCATCCGGCGGCCAAGAGTTGCTCACGACCAAGGGCGCGCTGCCGTTGCAATTCGTGCCGAAGATCGCGCTGAATCGCTCATACCTCGATGCGTCGTCGATCGCGTTTTTCGAGCCGCACACGTTGACGCTGCGTGGCACGCTCACGCCGCAGGGTTTCGTTGCGCGCTCGGTCTGGCCACAGGATTTCAGCCTCGGCCCGAAAGCGCCCGCCGAGCGCGCGATGCCGGCTGGCGATCCGGCCGGGGCGATGCGCACGCTGATGCGTGAGATGCCGCAGGGCGGCGCCCGCAGCCCGTAT
>JBDTSN010000203.1:0-5016 GCA_039931145.1 Burkholderiales bacterium
CGGACGATGTTCCAAGCCCTAGCTCGGCAAGAGCATCGGTTCAAGGAAATATAGAACTCCCGCGAGCGCAACGGACGAAATCATTCTACGCCGCGAGGCCGGCAAGGTGTGTGCAAAAGACGCACCTGTACGAGGGCTCTTTTCAGAGCAACTGGCCGTCAGCGCCGAGGGCGCGATCGATGCGCGCGACGAGCGCCGCGATGTCGACATCGCCGGCCGCATCGTTCACCGCCGCTTCGCTCGTGCTCGCTGGACCCTCGGCGAGCGCATAAGCGAGGTTGAGCGCGGCGAGCACCGCGATCCGCTCACGTGCCTTGACGCGGCCGGCCTCGCGGATCGCGCTCATTTCGCTATCCACCCGACTCACGGCTGCGATCAGTGGTCGCTCGCCGCCTTCAGGGCAACCGAGCACATAGCTCTGGCCCATGATCGTCACCTCCATCTGCTTCACGGGTTCGCTCCCTTCGCCGCGTTCACTGCGTTGTCGACCGGCGCGTCGGCGGGGAGCCGCGCGAGCAGCGCATCGATGCGGTTGCGCGCCGCGTTGAGCCGCGAGCGCAGGCTGTCCCGCTCTTGCGTGACGCCCGCAAGCTCCTGCTCCAGCAGCGTCGCGGTGCGCTGCAATTCCTCGTGTCGCAGCAGCAGGCGTTCGACGCGTTCGGCGAGGTCTTCGACGGTGGCCATGTGGCGGGTGTGACGTTGACGTTGGGGGATTCGCGATTGTAGGGGCGCGCTCTGCGACAATGGCGGCGTTGGTGCCCGCGCCGGTGTTCTTGCCGGCGCAGTTAAACGGGAAGCAGAAGAAAGCGCAACGGCCTCTTGGCCATCGGTGCTTTCGAAACTGCGCTGCCCCCGCAACGGTACGGTGGACGACGCTGCTGCAAAGCAGCCTCCGCTCGAGTGCTCACGCCACTGCAGGCTCCGGTCTTCGGGAAGGTCGCTCGAGTTGATTCCGCCAGCCCGGATACCGGCCAACAAGGGGTGCTCGCGCGCGTCGCGATGCACTGCATTGCCAAGCTCTCGCGGGGAAGCGAGGGGCCGGCGCCTTGTTCGGAAATTCCTTTCATGTCTCTTCAACGTTTGGCGCGCAAGCTGCCTTTGACGCTCGCCGCCGCATGCGCGGCTCTCTCCTGTTTGCCCGCCGCGGCGCAACTCACTCCCAACACGCAACTCGACCCGGTGGTCGTCACCGCCACCGGCTATGCGCAGCCACTGACAGATTCACTCGCCCATTCGACCGTGCTGACGCGAGAGGACATCGAGCGCTCACAAGCCGTCGACCTTCCCGCGCTGCTGGTGCGCGAAGCAGGCGTGCAGCTCGCGCGCAGCGGCGGGCGCGGCAACGCGACGACGATCTTCCTGCGCGGCGCGCCGTCCTCGCAGGTACTGCTGCTGATCGACGGCGTGCCGCAGACGCGCCAGGACGCGTCGGGTGCGATCAGCATCGAGCACCTGATGCTCGACCAGGTCGAGCGCGTCGAGATCGTTCGCGGCAACGTCTCGGCGATCTACGGGTCGGGCGCGATCGGCGGTGTGATCCAGGTCTTCACGCGGCGCGGCGAAGGGCCGCCCACGGTCGGCCTGACGGCCGAGGGCGGCTCGCTCGGCTATGCGCGGCTCGCGGCGAATGCCTCCGGCAAGAGTGGCGCGACACGCTATTCGGTCGGCGTTTCGGACGAGAGGACCGAGGGCTATTCGACGATTGACCCGACCGTCTATCCGGCTGCCAACCCCGATCGCGACGGCTATCGGAACCTGAGCGGTTCAGCGTCGATCTCACACGATCTGGCAGAAGGGCACACGCTCGGGCTCGCGCTCACGCAAAGCGACGGCAAGCTCGAATACGACAGCGCGTTTGCCACACCGGACGATATCCAGACGAGCCGCACCCGCTTGTCCAACGTGCGGCTGTCGAGCAGCAATGTTTTCACCGAGCGCTGGAAGAGTGAGCTTGCCCTCGGCTGGCAGCGAGACGACAGCGAGGCGCACGAAGGCGGCGCGTTCGGATACGACAGCGAATACATCTCGACGACGAAGCTTGCGACTTGGAATAACCGCTTCGATGTCGATGAACACTGGCACCTGAACGCCGGGCTGGAGTGGCAGAACCAGGCAATCGCCTCGAACGACGGCTTCGGCGGCCAACTGGACAAGTCGCGCGACGTGCGCTCAGCGTTCGCTGGCGCGCAGGGAGAACTCGGGGCGAGCAGCCTGCAGCTCAACCTGCGCTATGACGATATCGGCGATGTCGGCGCCAAGACGACCGGTTACGCTGGCTACGGCTGGCAGTTCGCGCCAGCGTGGAAGGCGATCGCGAGCGCGGCGAGCGCGTTCAACGCGCCGCCCCTGGGCTACCTCTACGCGCCGTACTTCGGCAATCCGGCGCTGCAGCCTGAGGAGGCGACGTCCTACGAACTTGGCCTGCAGTACGCAGCCAACGACCAACGCGTCCGCGCCACTCTCTTCAAGAGTCGCGTGCGCAACCAGTTCCAGTACGACTTGATCACCAGTACGTTCGAGAACATCGGGAA
Organism: Burkholderiales bacterium; assembly: GCA_039931145.1. Taxonomy (GTDB): domain Bacteria; phylum Pseudomonadota; class Gammaproteobacteria; order Burkholderiales; family Burkholderiaceae_C; genus CAIKUF01. The sequence continues at coordinate 2,532 of JBDTSN010000203.1, forward strand.
AGCGAACAACGAGGGCCTCGAGCTTTCCTACAACGGCACGTTCAAATCCACCGAACTCGCTGCTGGACTGACGCTGCAGGACCCGATCAACGCGGTCACCGGCGAGCGACTGCTGCGCCGCTCCGCCACGCTTGCTTCACTTTCGGTCTGGCAGACGATCGGCGCGTGGCGTGTCGGCGCGCAATGGGCGTATGCCGGATCACGCAACGACAGCGGCGGCGTGACGCTGGCAAGCTATTCGGTCTTCGACCTGCTGGCCCAATGGGATATCGCGCGCGGCGTGCAGCTCTTCGGCCGCATCGAGAACCTCACCGACGAGGACTGGCAGACGGTGTATGGCTATCCGCAGCCGGCACGTGGCGCATTCATCGGCGTGCGCTGGAAAATCTGAGCAGCATGGGTCTGACGGACAAGCGCCTCGCCGCCTTCATGGCGCTGCTGGTTGCAGCGGCAACACTGCTGTTCCTTGCTGCGCTGCTGCTCGGCAGCGGCGGGCTGGACGCGCAAGTGATCGTCACCTTGCGCGCGCCACGCGTGACGGCTGCCGCCGGCGTCGGCGCGCTGCTCGCGCTGTCGGGCTTGGCGATGCAGGTGCTGCTGCGGAATCCGCTCGCCGACCCTTATGTTCTCGGCACTTCGGGTGGCGCGTCGGTCGGCGCGCTGCTCGCGTTGCTGCTCGGTGGCTCGCTGTGGTTCGGCGCCGCCGCGGGCGCGCTGCTGGCAGGTGCCTTGCTACTCGCGCTCGCGCGTGCGGCGCTCGCCGGGAGCGATGACGCTTCGGCGCGCCTGATCCTTACCGGCGCGATGATCGCCGCGATCACCGGCGCGAGCGCAACACTGCTGCTCACGATCACGCCCGACGAGTATCTGCGCGGCGCAATCTTCTGGCTCGTCGGCGACCTCTCCGGCGCGCAGGACGGGTGGGTCTGCGTGCTCGCGGCGATCGTCTTTGCGTCCGCCCTCACGCTGCGCGCGCGCAGCGTCGATCGGATGATGCTCGGCAGCGAGGCGGCGGCGCTGCTCGGCGAGCCGGTGCGCTGGCGGCGTTACGAGCTTTTGCTTGCCGCTTCGCTCGCCGCAGCGCTTGCGGTCGCAACCGCCGGTGCGATCGGCTTCGTCGGTCTCGTCGTGCCCCAATTGCTGCGCTACGCCGGCATCCAGCGCACGCGCGATCTGGCGTGGATGAGCGCGCTTGGCGGTGCGGCACTGCTCGTCACCGCGGATCTCGCGGCGCGCATCGTCGTCGCGCCGATGGAGTTGCCCGTCGGCGCCGTGATGGCGCTCATCGGCGCGCCGCTGTTTATCGGCTTTCTGCTGCGGAGCGCGCGTTGATGCCGATGCCCCTGATCGAAGCGCGAGGCTTGTCGCTGCAAGCCGAAGGGCGCGTGCTTATCGCCGACCTCAACTGGCAGGCCGGCGTGGGCGAACGCTGGTGCGTGATCGGGCGCAACGCGGTGGGCAAGAGCACGCTGCTGCGCGCGCTCGCCGGCCTGTCGGTGCCCGGGCGCAGCGGTCGCGTCGATTGGCTGGGCCGCGACCAGGCAAAGTGGGCGATCGCGGACGCCGCTGCGGTGCGCGCCTTCGCGCCGCAGCAGTTGGCGGATCGCTTCCCGATCGCGGTGCGGCGCCTGCTCGAGCTTGCCGTCTGCGCGCCGGGTGGCCCGGCCGCTGGGCAAGTGATGGAATCACTCGACGTCGAAACGCTCGCCGCGCGCGACGTGATGCAACTCTCGGGCGGCGAGCGTCAGCGCGTCGCGCTCGCCCAATGCGCGGTGCAGGGTGCGCCGTTGCTGCTGCTCGACGAACCGGTCGCGTTTCAGGATCCGGCGCACCAATTGCAGGTTTCGCGCTGGTTGGTTTCGCTCTCAGGGAAACGCCTGGCCGCCCCAAGTTTCCTTGACCCCCACGGCCCCGCAAGCCGGATGCGGGCTGAACGCAACCCGGCCCTGGCGGAGCCCAGTTGCAGCTGTCTCGTCGTCAGCGCACACGATGTGAACTGGATTGCAGGTGTTGCGACACACGTCCTCGCGCTGCACGGTGACGGGCGCTGGGAGGCCGGCCCCGCAGCGCAGATGCTCGACGCCGCACGGCTCGAAGCCGTCTATGGCTGCCGCTGGCGGCAGGCTGACGGGGCATGGCTGGCGGTGGCGTGAAGGCGATTCGCGCTTCGGCAATGACGCCGGCTGTCGGCGCCCCTCCGCGCTAGCGCGCCATTCGTCCGTCGAACGCCGCGCGCTGAGTCTTCAGCGCGCCTTGTCGATGGCCTCGCAAAGCAGTTGCGCACCATCGACGAAACGCGGCCCCATGCGGTTAAGCAGGTCCGGCGGCAGCAGCGCGAAGCGGCCGTTCTTCACCGCGTCGATCTGCGGCAGTTCGTGCCAGCGCCCGGGTGGCGCGCTGCCAGCCTCATCAATGCGCACGCTGGCGACGAGTTGCGGGTCGGCCTGCACCATGGCCTCCCAGCCGACGGTTGGGGTCAGCGTCG
>JBDTSN010000204.1:0-4996 GCA_039931145.1 Burkholderiales bacterium
GGGAACTGCGGGCCAAGCTTTCGCCGAGGATTCGCGTCTTTCAGCCGATCGCGGGCATGGCCGACGAGGCGCGCGGCTACTACGGCGTGCAGTTTCACCCTGAGGTCACGCACACGCTGCAGGGCGCGGCGTTGCTGACGCGCTTCGTGCGCGAGATCTGCGGCGCGCGCGGCGATTGGGTGATGGGCGACTACGTGAGCGAGGCGGTCGCGCGGATCCGCGAGCAGGTCGGCGGCGACGAGGTGATCCTCGGCCTGTCGGGCGGCGTCGATTCGAGCGTCGCTGCAGCGCTGATCCACCGCGCGATCGGTGATCAGCTCACCTGCGTGTTTGTCGATCATGGTCTGCTGCGTCTGAACGAGGCGCAGCTCGTGATGGAGATGTTCGTCGGCAAGCTGCATGCGAAGGTCGTGCATGTCGATGCGTCGGCCGCGTTCCTCGGTGCGCTCGAGGGTGTCGCCGACCCCGAGGCGAAGCGCAAGATCATCGGCCGCGAGTTCGTCGAGGTGTTCCAGCGCGAAGCGGGCAGGCTCGCGGGCGTGGGCGGTGCTGCGTCCGGTCGCGGTGCCAGGTGGCTGGCGCAGGGCACGATCTATCCCGACGTGATCGAGAGCGGAGGCGCCAAGACAAAGAAGGCGACGAGCATCAAGAGCCATCACAACGTCGGCGGCCTGCCCGAGACGCTGGGGCTGAAATTGCTCGAGCCGTTGCGTGAACTGTTCAAGGACGAGGTGCGTGCACTCGGCATCGCCCTCGGCCTGCCGCCGGAGATGGTCTATCGCCATCCGTTCCCTGGCCCGGGGCTTGGGGTGCGCATCCTCGGCGAGATCAAGCCGCAGTACGCTGATCTGCTGCGCCGCGCCGACGCGATCTTCATCGACGAGCTGCGCGCGACGGTCGATCCCGCGAGCGGCAAGAGCTGGTACGACCTGACGAGCCAGGCCTTCGCCGTCTTCCTGCCCGTCAAGAGTGTCGGCGTGATGGGCGACGGTCGCACCTACGACTACGTCGTCGCGCTGCGCGCAGTGCAGACGATCGATTTCATGACGGCCGATTGGGCCGAGCTGCCGTACGCGCTTTTGAAGAAGGTCAGCAGCCGCATCATCAACGAGGTGCGCGGCATCAACCGCGTGACCTACGACGTGTCGAGCAAGCCGCCGGCGACGATCGAGTGGGAGTAGCCGCGTCCCTGCGAGTAGCGCCGATGTCGGTTTCGACTTGAGGAGCATCGTCGCCAAGGCTCATCCTATCTCGCACAATGGCCCGGTGGGCAAGCTGCTCGAACGGCTGGGTCGCCACCACGATCCGGGCCGGGCGCCCGACGACTGGACGTCCCTTCCGTTCTACACGGTGGACTTCGACTTCGTGCTCGACCGCGACTGAGCGATTCGACGCACGCGCCGATCTCTGCCGGCGGCACTACGGCATCGTGCGCGCCACACGCAACCCGATGCCGTCGCCTCGTGCGGTGGAAGGTTGCGACACGCGCACCGCGGAACGCGCGTACTGCGGCTCGTTGCCCCAGGAGCCGCCGCGCAGCACGCGCTCGGCGCAGCCGGCGACTTCGTAAGGCCGCCCGTCGTTCGGCGTCTTGCCGGCGTAGGCCTTTTCGTCGTAGCAGTCCTGCGTCCACTCCCAGACGTTGCCGATCATGTCGTTCAGCTCGAAGCGGTTCGCCGCATAGCTTCCCACCGGTGCGGTGTACCAATGTCCATCATTGCAGTCGTGGCTGCTCTTGACCCAACTGGTTCCGAACTTCGGGTGTTTCGTCTGGTCGGCCACGTTGGCATTGCGGCAGGCCTCCTTCAGGTCGTCGCCCCACGGCCGGCTGCTGCCGCTGCCGGCGCGCGCAGCGTACTCCCATTCCGCTTCACTCGGCAGGCGATAAGTCTGCCCCGCTTGACGGCTCAACCACTGGAGGTAAGCCTGAGCGTCGTTCCAGCTGACGCACACCACGGGGTGGCGATCAGTCTGTTCATGGCCCGGGTTGCGCCAGCTGAGTTCGGGGGTCCACACGAACTTCTGCTGCCGGACCTCGAGCACGATGCAGCCCCGGTTGCCGACGTTGCGCTCGGCGTCGGTGGCGTAGTTCTCCGCCTGCAGGAAGCGGCGGAAATCGGCCACAGTCACTTCGTTGCGGCCGAGCGCGAAGTTGCGCGCGATCGTCACGCTGCGCTGCGGCCCTTCGTTGTTGCGGCGCTCGCCCTCGGTGGACGGGCTGCCCATCAGGAAGTTGCCGGCCACCACTACAACCATCTCGGGGCAATCGGGGCAATCGCGAAACACGCGGCCGCGCGCCGCTAGCTCCCCCTTGGCCGGCAGCGGCTGCGGGTTCGGCTGCGGCTGCGCAATGGCGACCTCGACTGGCTTCTGTCCTGCCAGGTAGATGCGCTCGGTGATCGAGACTTCGCTGATACGCGGCTCCTGCCGCCCCTGGCTCTGGCGCAGCACCTCGTCCGTGGTGTTGCGAAAAACGTCCAGCAGTTCAAGTCCGGGTTTGCGGATCTGGCTTGCGAGCACCCGCGCGTAAACGCCACTGTCGGACGCCGTCGTGTTGGGCGCGGTGGCGAACGCGATCATCGTGCGCGTCGGCGCCTCCATCCGCGCGAGGCCCTTGCTGCCCCCCTTGACCGTGGCGACCGGGTTGTCACGGCAGGCGTCGAGGATGACGATGGCCGCGCGCGGCCGGGCGTCGGCAATCTGGCGCAGCACGGCATTGGCCGAGATCGCTTCGACCTCGTAGTCGGCCTCGCGGTCGATCGTCGCGCCGACCGGAATCAGATAGTTCTCGCCGCGCGACTGCGTGCCATGCCCCGAGTAGTAGATAAGCGCGATGTCGGCGCCCTGCGCCATGTCGCCGAAGTCGCGCACGGCGCGCTTCATCGCGCTCTGATTGGCGTTGAGGACGGTACGTACGTCGCCGAAGCCGACCGCCTTCAGCGCCGCTTCCATCTCGCGCACGTCGTTGGGCGGGTTGGTCAGGCGGTCGGGCTTGTAGTCGGCGTTGCCGATCAGGAGCGCCACGCGCCGCGTCTGGGCATGCCCCGTCGAGGGCCACGCCAGCGCGGCCACGAGCAGCAGCAGAAGCAAGACGCCGTTGCAATGCGGCGCGAGTTGCATTCTCGGCGTGTGCATGATGGGTGGATTCTGCCCTGCGCCAGCGCTCTATCGCGCCGCAAAGGTGCGCAGCTCCGTGCGCGCATAGGCGAATCGGCCCGTCTGCAGCAGCCTCTCGAGGCCTGCCAGTCGCGGGTCGGCGGCGTCGACACGGGTCACGCCGATCAGGCGTTCGAGCCCGGCGGGCATGTCGTCGAAGGCCCAGGCGAACAGCATGTCCATGCCTTCCGGCGCCTGCACTTCGATCTTCTCAGGCAGGCGCGGGACGTACTGCGTGCGTGCCGCAGGGAGCTTTTGCAGCTCGGCCGGCCGAAACGGATAGAGCACCGAGACGAACCCACTGGCATCAACCTCGACGAGCAGCAGCGTCGCCTCGCGGTCGGGCCGAACGACGAACGAGACCCGGCTTCCGATCGTGAAGTTGCCGCCGAAGACGGCCGGTGTGACTTCGAATGGGAGTACCGCACGGCTGCGGGCCAAGGACAGGACGTGGATTCGCCGTGCCCAGGCCAGCTGGCGTAGCTGGCCGACGACAGCGTCGGTGCCGCCGAGCGGCAGCACGGCGATCGTGTCGCCGCCGGCGGACTCGAACGCGATGGCGCTGCGGTCGGCCCGCAGGGCGATGTCGATGGGTGTCCCGGGCGCCACGAGCAACACGTCGGGCAGGCCGGCGATTCGCTTGCGCAGGCTCTCGGGCAGGCCTTCCGCGCCGACACGCAGCGGCCCCGTCGGCGCATCGCGACGCGCCGCGACGGCGCCCACCACCGACAGCACGCTGCGCGCGCCGAGCGCATTTACATCGTCGGCCACTGACGGCAGCCGCTGTGGGGTGTGGCCGTAGGCGCGCTGCGCCATGAATTCGCTCACCGCACGGTGCACTTCATTCAGGCTCAGCAGCCCGTCGCCGTCGACATCGGCCGGCAACTGCCCCTCCAACACGCGCAATAGAGCATCGGTCAGCGCGCCATGCGGCTTGCCGTCAAAGGTCGGGAAGGCGACCAGATGGCGGCTTGAGATGTCGCGCGCCGCTTCGCCTTCGGCGGCTGCGGCCAGGTACGCAGTGCGGGCGTAGGGGTAGCGCTCGGTTGCCAGGTCCGCATCGGTGGCGCGCGAAACTTCACTCACCAGCCGAGAGCGCGGCGCCGGAATCAGGCGCGTCGGCAGCGGCTCGGCGCCGCGCGCCTTCAGGTTGCGCACCTGTTGCCCCGAGTAACAGGAGTCGGAGATGACCCACAGGCGGCGCCCGCCGGAGTCGAGCGCGGTGATCAACGGGCGCAGGTCGGTGCGGCCGACGATCAGGCCCTGCGAAGCGTCGGGCGTGTCGTCGCGATAGTCGTAGGCGACAAAGGCTCCGCTGCCGTGCGGCACGGGCGGGCCAGCCTGGCCGCTGAACGCGCTGGCGCCGTGACCGGAGAAGTAGATCAGCACCTCGTCACCCGCGGCACTGCGCTGCTGCAGGCTGCGCAACTCTGCCAGGATCGCCTCTCGCGTGGCCTGCTTGTCGAGCAGCGTGTGGATGTCGGCCGACTTGAAACGCCAGCGCCGCTCGAGCACGCTGCGCATCGCAGCGACGTCGTTGACGGGCCCATCGAGACTGGCTTCGACGTTGGCGTAGTTGGAAACGCCGACCAACAAGGCGATGCGGCGTGGTTCGGCGGCGGCCGCAGCCAAACCGAGCGCCGCCAGAGCGAGGACCGCACAGCGTCGAGGCCAGGCGCTCACCGGTACCCCCTACGGCGCTGCGCGCCGGTCCAACCCGCTTGCGGGGCAAGGGGGAGCGAGCGCCTTGGGAGCGGCCCGGCGGCGTTCACTGGTGCCCCCTACGGCGCTGCGCGCCGGTCCCCCCGAGGGGGAGCGAGCGCCTTGGGAGCGGCCCGGC
>JBDTSN010000205.1:0-4957 GCA_039931145.1 Burkholderiales bacterium
GCCACGCCGCCGAGGCGCCGGCCATGCTCGCGCGACTTCAGCGTGCCGTCATCGAAAACAAGAACGTCTTCGAAGTGCTGATGGACGCGGTGCGCTGCTGCTCGCTGGGGCAGATCACGAACGCGCTGTTCGAGGTTGGCGGGCAGTACCGGCGCAGCATGTAGGCGGCGCCCTCTCACGCACGCCGCATCCGGACCAATCGACGCTTCGAGTCAGGCCGGGGGCGGTCGCGCTGTACGCGTCACGTCGCCGCGGCCGGCCAGCAGCCCGTCGATGGAGATGTCTTCATCGAGGCTTTCCAAATGCAGTCCGCGGGCGCTGATTTCGACCGCTTCGCGCTGCTGCGCTGTTGCCTCCCGCAGCCGCGAAAACCTAGCCAGAGGCACCGCGAGTATCCGGCCATCGGCGAGATCGCCCCGCATGTTGTCGTCGTCGAACCGGACTGCGTGAGCTGAAGTATTCATTCCATGCCTCTTCGATCAAGCCGATCCGCTCAGCGGCGATAGCGGCAAGTTCACGCAAAACCCTGGCATCGAGCCCATCGCTTCTGGCCACATGCACTTGCGGCTCCAGCCTGAACTTTGCCTCGCCTTCACTGCCTCGAACGCGAATGTGAATCGGCTCGCGCGGGCTTCCCTCGTTCGAGTAGAAGAAGAACCTGTAACCTTTGTATCGAAACGCGCCGGGCGTGATTAAATTCTGGTGCGCGTCCTTTGTATTGCGTCGAGCATCATTGCGCGTCCGTCATCGTCGGCGCCTCAATTGACGTGACAATATCCGCCATGGACTCGAAATCCACCCGTCCATCGGTCTCGACCGCGTTGCGCATGGCGCGCAAGGCGTGGACGCTCCAACACGTCGATTCGCCGAAGTCGATCACGCTCGCCAAGACGGCGCTCGCTCGCGCGCTGGATCAAGGGGACGCTGCGGCCGAGGGCTGGGCGCGGCTCGTGCGCGGCTTTCACTGCCTCTACTTCACGACGCCCGCCGAGGCCGAGCCCGAGCTGAGCCGGGCCAAGGCCTGTTTCGACCCGAGTGCCGACCGCGCCGGCTTCATCCTCGCCGATGCCGGGCTGGCGCGCGGATTGTGGCGCTCGGGAAGAAGCCGCGAAGCGCTGCAACAAGTGCTGGCGCTGCGCGACAAGGGGCTGCAAATCCTGCGCCGCGACCTGCGCGGCATCTTGCTCAACACGATCGCCGGCTGCTATTCGGCGCAAGGCCAGTCGGAACAGGCCTTCGCCTACATGTACCAGGCGCTGCGCGGCGCCGGCCCCAGGCATGGGCACGGCTTCGACGCGGTGCTGCATTGCAATCTGGCGCACGAGCTACTGCAGATCGGCGATTGCCCGGAGGCGCTGCGCCACGTCGATCAGGGCATTGCGCGCTGCGCGGGGCTGAACAATTCGCGTCTGCTCGCGGTGCTGCTGATCAACCGCATCATCTGCCTGATTGACCTCGGCCGACCGGCCGAGGCGCTGCCCGACATTGCACGCGTGCTTGAGCTGCCGACCGACGAGAGCGGGCGCGGCACGATGAGTTCGCATTTCGAAACCTTTGCGATCGCCGCGTTTCGCGCCGGCAAAGCGGCGTTCGGCCATGAGCTGGCTGCCCGCGCTGTCAACGCGCCGAAGTCAGCGCTCGCCGACGAGAAAGTCGAGCGCGCCGTCGCTGCCGCGCTCGACGCGCAGGTCCGCGGCCAACTGGCGCAGGCGTCGGCCAGCCTTGATCAGGCGCTGCCACTCGTCAGTGCGGCCGAAGACAGCGATGTCGCCGAGGGCCTGAGCCTGCGGGCGCGCTGCCTGTTCTTCCTGGCGCAGGCGGATTTGCATGAACGGCGTGGCCAGGCGGCGCTCGCACTGGCGTCGCTGCGCGCATGGCAACGCGTGCATCAGGAACGCGCGCAGCTTGCATCGCGTGCGCGCTACCAGGCGGCCGCACTGCACACCGAGCTGCTCAGGATGCAGCATCAGCTGGACGACAACGTCGCCCGGCGCCGCCGCACCGAACGCGCCCGCGCCGAACTTGAGGCGATCAACCAGGCACTCTCGAGCAAGATCGAAGAGGTGCAGTCCTTGCAGGAAGCGCTGCGCCAACAGGCGACACGCGACTTCCTGACCGGCCTTTTCAACCGCCGCCACCTCAACGACGCGCTGCCGGCGATGCTCGCGCTCGCCGCACGCGACCGCCAGGCGCTCGCGGTCGCGATCATCGACCTCGATCACTTCAAGAACGTGAACGACGAGCACGGCCACGCGGTTGGCGACGCGATGCTTACGGCATTCGGCGAGCTGCTCGTCAAGCACGGCCGCAAGAGCGACGTTGCGTGCCGCTACGGTGGCGAGGAGTTCTGCCTGCTGATGCCGCGCACCGATGCGCAGGCCGCGCGGCGCAAGCTCGCCAACCTGCTGCGCATCTGGCGCGCATCCGTGTTCAAGTTCGATGGCGCGACGCTCGTCGGGCAGACCTTCTCGGCGGGCGTGTGCGATTCCGGCGCGCAACCGCAGACCATGACCGCGTTGCTCAAGGCAGCGGACGACGCCTTGCTCGCCGCCAAGCAACTCGGGCGCGCGCGCGTGCTGAGCGCCACCGACGTCGCGCCGCTGCAGTCGGCGTAGGTTTGCCAAACACGCACGCGGTCGACACTTCGGACTGCGGCAGCACCATGCCTGTCTGCAACGGACTTTCGCGCGCCGTGTCTTCGTCCATCCGGTCGGCTGACTAAACTCGAACTTCCCTTTCGCTTGAGAGATCACCACACGCGAGATCGCCATGCCCAGCCCCCGCCACGTCACGCTCTATCACTCGCCCAACACGCGCTCGACCGGCTCGCTGATCCTGCTCGAGGAACTTGGCGCCGACTACGAACTGCACGTCTTGAACATCAAGGCCGGCGAGCAGCGCCAGGCGCCCTACCTCGCGATCAACCCGATGGGCAAGGTGCCGGCGATCAAGCATGGCGACGCGCTGGTAACCGAGCAGGGCGCGGTCTTCATTTACCTTTCCGATCTGTACCCCGAGGCCGGCCTCGCGCCACTGATCGGCGATGCCTTGCGCGGCCCATATCTGCGCTGGATGGTGTACTACGGCTCGTCGTTCGAGCCGGCGCTGATCGACCGCGCGATGAAGTGCGAGCCGGCGCCGGCCTCCACCGCGCCCTACGGCGATTACGACACGATGTTGAAGACGCTCACCGATCAGCTCGCCAAGGGCCCTTGTCTGCTCGGCGAGACCTTCAGTGCGGCTGACGTGCTGTGGGGCACCGCACTCGGCTGGACAACGCGCTTCAAGCTTGTGCCCGAGTTGCCGGTGATCATGGATTACGTCGCGCGCGTCGGTGCCAGGCCGGCGGTGACGCGCGCCCGAGCGAAGGACGCCGAACTCGCCACCGCGCAGGGCTGAAACGAATGACATCGCCAATGCAGTCGCGCCCGCTCGGCAACTCCGGCCTCAAAGTCGCCCCGCTCGCCTTTGGCGGCAACGTGTTCGGCTGGACGGCCGACGAGGCGACCTCGTTCGCGCTTCTCGATGCCTTCGTCGATGCCGGCTTCAACCTGATCGACACCGCCGACGTCTATTCGCGTTGGGTGCCGGGACACGTGGGCGGCGAGTCGGAGACGATCATCGGCCGTTGGCTCAAGGCGAGCGGCAAACGCAACCGTGTCGTGCTCGCGACCAAGGTCGGCAAGGAGATGGGGTCGGGCCAGATCGGCCTGTCGCGCGCCTACATTCGGCGTGCGGTCGAAGCCTCGCTGCGCCGCCTGCAGACCGATTGCATCGACCTCTACCAATCGCACGACGACGATGCGGCAACGCCGATGGAGGAAACCCTCGCCGCCTACGGCGAGCTGATCGGCGAGGGCAAGGTGCGCGCAATCGGCGCGTCCAACTTCAGCGCGCCACGCCTTGGTGAAGCGCTGGCGACGAGCAAGCGCCTCGGACTGCCGCGCTACGAGGCGCTGCAGCCGCAATACAACCTCTACGACCGCGCACCCTACGAGGCCGAACTCGAAACGGTATGCCGTACCGAGGGCCTGGGCGTGATCCCTTTCTACGGGCTGGCCAAGGGCTTCCTGACCGGCAAGTACCGCACCGAGGCAGACCTCGGCAAGAGCCCGCGCGGCGCAGGCGTCAAGGGCTATCTGAACGCGCGCGGGATGCGCATCCTCGCTGCCCTCGACGCGGTGGCCGCAGAAGCGCAGGCGACGCCCGCGCAGGTTGCGTTGGCGTGGCAGATGGCGCGCCCTGGCCTCACGGCGCCGATCGCGAGCGCAACGAGCGTCGCGCAGTGGCAGGAAATCGCCGGTGCGGCGAATCTGCGGCTGAACGCCGCGGCGATTACCCGGCTTGACACGGCGAGTCGCCAGGACAGGTAACAGCGGGCAACGGAACTCGCGACCCTGCGCCGCGCTCAAAGTGCGATGATTGCGCCTTGCTCACCGCAGCTGTCAACCGCGATTCCTGCATCACCGTTGAACAGGCAGCAGCAATGAACGCGACAGCCTCCTCCATGCGCAAATCCACTCTCACTGCCCTCGCCGCGGCGGCGCTTGTGGCGCTCGGCGTACCGCATGCCGCCGACGCGCGGCCCGCCGGCTACTACTGGGGCGGCGGCTATCACGGCGGTGGATGGGTGGGCTACCGACCCGGATGGGGGGGTGGCTACTACCGGCCCGGATGGGGTGCCTGGGGCGGTTACCGTGCACCCTACTACGGCTACGGCTACGGTCTGGCGGCAGGTGCCGCGCTCGGCTGGTCGCTGGCCAACCCTTGGTGGCCGGCGGGCGGTGCGCCTGGGTATGGTTATCCGGCGGCCTACTATCCGTATGGTGGCGTCGCAGTCGCAGTGCCGGCACCGCCCGTCGAACAGGTCTACATCCAGCAACCGCAGGTCGCCGCCGCCGAGCCGGCACACGAGGCGGGCCCGGGGCACTGGTACTACTGCACCTCACCCGCAGGC
>JBDTSN010000206.1:0-4957 GCA_039931145.1 Burkholderiales bacterium
GGCCACGTCGGTGATATGGCGGCGACCCAGCATCTTGCCCGACTCGACGCCTGGTCCATACGCCATGAACACGCCGTCCGGATGATGGGTGCCGATCGGGTAATTGCGCTTCTCGACCACCGGCAGGATGTTCTTCACCGAGACAAAGCCGAAGTCCCGAAGCACCAGTAGCAGATCGGGCGCATCCTTCATGGCCGCACCAGGAAACACGTCTTCGCGCTTGTGGATCTCGGCGATGATGCGCTCGCCGGTGGCGGGATCAGTCAGGCTCTCTAGATCGCGAATCAGGCGCTCGCGAACCGACTCGTAGTCCTTCGGATCGATGCCCGATTCGCCCGGCTGGCGTGCCACGCGGATCGTGATCCCGTTGCAGGAAGGCGTTCGGCAGTAGGCGATCGTCTTGCTCCAGTCGAGGTACGCGAAGTAGCTGTTGTCGCGTCGTGCGCCGGCCTCGCCCTCGGGAAGCTGCTTCCAGTGCACGTAGCCCTTTTCGGCCAAGAAGGCGTTGATGCGTACGATTTCGGTCGACGCCGTGAAGCCGTGGTCGGATGCGAAGAAGACCTGCACCTCGGGGCCGGCGGCAGTGACGAGGCGCTCGATGAAGCCGTCGAGCTGGCGGAAGTAGCCGAGCGACAACTCGCGCATCCGCTTGTGGAAGCCGCTGAGTTCACCCTGCTGCAGCGCCGGATCGACATAGGGCCAAGCCTGGTGCTGGAGCTTGTCGACGCCATCGAAGAGCACCGCCATCAGGTCGGGCTTTTCTTCGCGCATGATGTGCTCTGCCACCTTGAACCACTGGCGTTCGCGCGGCAGGTGGTAGCTGACCCATTGCTCGCGGTCGTGGTCACTCAGTTCGTTGCCGGACTGCTTTTCCTGCTCGAAGTCCCAGGCCAGCTCCTGCGGATTGAAGTCGGGAATCGTCTTCAGGCGGTCGTACAAGTCGTCCGGGAAAGAGTTGCGGCGCAGATGGCGCCAGGGAACAAAGCCCGGCACGATGAAGCCATTCAGGTCCTTAGGCGGCGGGGCGGTGAACGGGAAGTTCAGCGCAGCGACCTTCTTGCCCTGCCGGCTGGCGATCGACCAGATGGTCTCGACGCGGCAGTCGCGCGAGTCGTAGAGCGTGAAGAACACCTCGTCGCCGCGTTCCTCGGCGCGAATGAAGTCGAACACCCCATGGTGGCCAGGGCCGCGCCCTGTCATCAGCGAGACCCATGCCGGCGGTGTCAGCGGGTTCGGCGTCGAGCGCAACTTGGAGCGCGCGCCGCCTTCGAATATCCGGGCCAGGAACGGCATCACCGGGCCCCCTTCGCCGGCCTTCGTGAGGTCGTTCAGCACGGTGAATGTCGCACCGTCCATGCCGATGAATAGCGTACGCACCGTCATGTCGCAACTCCTTCGCTGTTGATCTTGAGGTCCACGAAGGCTGCAAACTGACCCAGCGACAGGTCGCCGACGTAGCTGCCGTTCTTCATGAGCAAGTCCTGAAAGCCGAACCTGCGCCCGTAGCACTGTTCGAGTGCGACGCAGAGTTGGATGATGTCGACAGAGGCGAACTCCAGGTCGGCCGCCACCATGGTCTCGGCACCGCTTGGTGCATCACGCTCGAGACCCCAGTCCTGGGTCAGGTCGTCGACAATTGCAATCACTGTCCCGACTGTCGTTTCCCTCCTCAAATCGCTCATCCATCCGCCTCGAAGTAGCTCAGTGCCTGCACGGCAGACGTAACTATAGTGCCCTCCCGCTGTGCCAGACGCTTCTCTGCTATCCCCCCACCGTGTTCAACCGTGAGGTTTTCACATACGGGAAGCGCAACAGCCACCTGGCGGGTTCGATGGTGGGCCATGTCTAACGCGGAGACGGCCATCGGTGACCAACTAGCGCCCCTGCCATTGCCTATGACCGAACGCGATTCGTCGGCGCCCGAATTTTGGCGCCCGGTTTGACGTGGGATTGAAAGACCACAGAATTGTCCGAGCGCCGCAGCCCAGTCGACTCGCTGTGGAGTCTACGACTTCCACCCAACGCATTCGATGCGTTTCGGATCCGGAGAGTGTGGAAACTCGATCGGAGTGCTGTCGCTGGCGACGGAATATATGTGATCTAGCGGCGCCGGGACACGGTTCCCGCCAACATGGCCAGCCCCGTCAGGAGCATGAGCACACTTGCCGGTTCAGGGACGGCGGACAACACGACGGTGTCGAGGCTGGTGGTTTCCACCGCTTGCATGTAGTCGCCGCTGATGCGCAACGCCTTGAGATCCGACAACACGCTCATCATTTCTGCCTGCGTCGCCTGAGATCCCGAAACCGAGCCGACGTGCCATGAATCCCCGGCTGTCAGAGGCACCAGATAGGTGGCCCACTCGCTCGATGGTTTGAACCCGCCGCCGAACGCAAGCAAGGTGCCGTCTTGGCCAAGCAATTGCACATCGGCATGGGCGGTCTCGAGCGGCGCCGAACTCGAATCGCTCTTGAGCCGGTAGGACAAGGATCCGCCATAGGCCGATCCCATGTCGCCGAGGTAGACCGACGGCGCCTTGAAGAACCACAAGGTAGCGGTGCTCCAGTCCTTGGCGTGCACAAAGCCGCCCACATCACCACCACTGGCTTCCCAAGCGAAATCGCTTGCGCCGTTGGCAGCGGACCAACCATCGGCGCCGGTGTCGAAGTCCGAACGCACCAGTGTCATCCCAACGCTCGCAAACACGGTTGCGGAGAGGGCGGCGCCAACCAAAAAATGCTTCACTTTGATGGGAGTTCTCCTTGTCTGTCTCAGATACACGGAGTATCAACCCGTTCGCGGCAAATGGTGCGCCATTTTGATGGTCACCCCCCCGGAATCGGGGGGCAGGCTATTGCCCGGGACGCCGGCCATGATTCCCGAATCCGCGCAACGTGTTCACCCAGAGGCGTGGCTGAAGATCAGCGCTAGTCAGGTTTCGTCATGCATTCCTTGTCGAGCTTGGCATCCACGAAGGTGGCGAACTGCGACAGGGACAGGTCACCGACGTAGCGGCCATCCTTCATCGGCAGGTACTGAAATCCGAAACGTTGGCCATAGCACTGCTCAAGCGCGACTCACAGCTGGATGATGTCCACCGAGGCGAACTCGAGGTCGGCCGCCAGCAACGCGTCTGCGCCGAGAGGCTTGCCGAGGTCGACACCCCAGTCCTGGATCAGATCCTCGACCACCGCGATCATGGTGCCCAGCGTCGCGTCCTTCTTCAGTCCAGTGATTTCTCGGTCTCGAGTTGCCCCATCGCGAGGCGTGCCGCCGCAAGTATTCTCCCTTCGTGGCGGAAGACCCGGACCTGGACGACGCCGACGTCGTGTTCGACGAGAAGCTGCTCACATCCTTCGTCTGCGGCTGTGATGGAAAATGCCCACGGTTGCCCCTGCAGACCGGTTCCGAGGCACTTGGCGGCGGCTTCCTTGGCGCACCACAGGCGCAGCAGACGCTCGTCGAGATCGCTCCCGCTGCGGCCTTCGATGAGAGACTGCTCGGAGGGAGCCAGCGCGTCGGCCAACAGCTCGGGCCTGCGCTCATTGGCAAGGGCCTCGAAATCCACACCTACCGGACTGTCCGAGGGACTGACCGCGACGACACAGTGCGCCGCATCATGGGACAGCGAAACCCGCGGCGGCGCGACGAGCTGGTCGCCCCACCAGCCATCGACCCAGGGTGCGCCGTACGCATCGTGTCCAACGACGATATCCGACGGGTAGAGCAAGTGCCCGGTCTGCGCCTGTACCCAGTGCCGCACCGCCTCCTTCAGCGCCGCGCGCCCGTACAGCCACTCGCGGCGGCGGCGCAACGGGCCTTCGAGGCTGCGCCACTGCACTCGCTCCGACTCGTCGAGCACGGCGTGCGCGAGCACGCGCAGGCAAATGCCGCCCGACTGCTGGCACAACTCTTCCGGCATCAGCGGCACTTGCCACAGCAAGGTCTGATCGTCGATTGCAAGGTCGACAGGCGCGCCCAGCCAGCCGCCGAGCGGATAGGTTCGCGCAGCGTGGTACGAGGGGGTGACGCGGAAGAACAGGTTGACCATGTCGCCGCCGCGCAGCAGGACGCGGCCGTCGCCATCGGTGCACTCGAACTGCCACAGGCGCGGGGCGGCGATGTCGGTTTCGGCGGGGTTAAGCGGCTGTTGGCGAGCGCGCATGACGACGCCTTCACGATCGGCCGGGCAGGCTTCGTACAACTCGATGCGGCCGATCGTGGAGGGGAACGAATGGAACTCTGGCCCCACGTATTGGACCAACCAACACGGCACGACCTGCCCCAGCGCGTCGAGCAGCACGGGGTTGAGGATCAGCTGCGGCCGGTGCCCTTCGGCAAAGAATCCGGTGAGTCCGACGGGGCTCAGGTGCACGTCGATGCCGGTGTCGTCCCAGCCGGCGATCTCGCGCATGCTCTGGAACACCGGCCCGTGGAACATGGCGTAGCGGCCCGGCGTGTACATGTTGGGCACGTCGATGCCCCACGGCCTGTGCTCCTTCAGGGGCGCAACGCCTTGTAACCTCCAGTCGGACTCGAATCCGAATTCGGCGCTGACGGCCATGCCCCGCGGCGTGACGATGCGCGCGGCGAAGTGGCCACGCTCGCGGTCCAGCACCTCGGCGTGCACGTCGAGCGTGAGCGCGCCTTCGTTCAGCGCGATCCAGTCGAAGGCCTTGACGTTCTCGATGACTCTGACCTCGAGGCGCCCGGCAAGGAGCGCGCAGGCCTCGGCCATGATCTCCAGGCTCACCATGAAGGGCACGCAGGCCAGGCCATGCAGGCCGCTGCCTTCGTGCGACACCGGACCCGACAGGACGTGGTCGCGGATGAAGCAGTCGTTGTCGAGCCCGACCCGACAGTGGGCGAAGACATGGTCAGCGTCGAGTTCGACGATGGTGTCGAGCAGCGGCGTGAGGCTGTCGGTGGCGTGGCTCGACGGGACCAGCGCCGACGT
>JBDTSN010000207.1:0-4956 GCA_039931145.1 Burkholderiales bacterium
GGCGCCTGGCTCGTGACGATCGTCGGCACGCCGCTCGCCAGCGACGGCTTGGGCTTCGCCTTCGGCGGGCCCTCGAGCATGTCGACGACACCGGTCTTCGCGACCGCCTGCGCCGCGCTCGCCAGGCCAACCGGCGTCACGCTCGCCTGCGTCCATGGGCCGGCGATGCTGCTCGAGCTCAGCCAGCCGTCGAGGACGTGGATGTAGTACTTGTCGCCGAGCCCGCCCTGCAGGATCAGCGCGTGGGTGTTGATGACGCGCTGGAAGCGTCTGTCGCTCGGCACCGCCTTCAAAACCGGCGTGCCGTCGATCGGCACCAGAATCGCAGGCGTTTCACTGACGACGACCTTGGGCGGCGTGTTCTGCACCGGCACCGTCGGGGGCTTGACGCCGTCGAGGTCGAGCGAGGCGGTGAGCCGGTCGAGTGAGATCGTTCGCACGTCATGCGCGACCGCCGCCTGCAGCGCGGTCGCGTACGCTGCGCCGTGGTCGGGCAGGGTTGGGAACTCACTCTTCGTGATCTTCATGTCCTCGAAGACGACGGTGCGCGATACCTTGTCGACTTGCGTGCGCGCAGTGGCGAACAGGACGCCGAAGCTCTCCCCCTTCGCGCCCTTCGGGTGGATCGCGAGTGCGGAGCGGAACTCGATCTGGTTGCCGACCCAGCTGCTGACCTGCGGCTGGTACATCATCACCGTGCCGTTCGTCAGGTTCACTTGGCGTGGCCAGGGGTCGGCCGGAAGTTGCGTCGCCTTCGCGCTCGCGGTTGGCGCCTGGGCCGCTACGGCGCCCGGCAGCCACTGCAGGGTGGCGCAGACCAGCACGGCGCACAGGGAAGTGGTCGAGATCTTCATTGAAGGACCTGCCCGGGATGGCATCGATTGAGAGGCAGATATTTTGGCACCGGCCCGCGATCCGAATGTGAATCGGGCGTGAAGCGCGGTAGCAGCGCGGCGCTCTCGTGCCGCGCCGCTCAACCGAGCTTGTGCTTCAGCAACGCGCTCGTCTGCGCCGGATTGGCCTTGCCCTTGCTCGCCTTCATTACTTGGCCGACGAGCGCGTTGAACGCCTTGTCCCTGCCGGCGCGGTACTCGGCAATTGATTTCGGATTCGCCGCGAGCACCTCGTCGATGATCGCTTCGATTGCGCCGGCATCCGACATCTGTTTCAGGCCCGATGACTCGATCATCGCGTCGACGTCGCTTGCGCCGGCCCACAGCGCATCAAACACCTGGCGCGCGCCAGCGTTGGAGATCGTGCCGTCGGCGATCCGAGTGATCATCGCACCGAGCGTCGCCGCCGCGACGGGGCAGGCCTCGATCGTCAGCGTCTCCAGGTTGAGCCGGCGCGAGACCTCTCCCATCAGCCAGTTTGCCGCCAGCTTGGGCTCACCGCATACGGCTGTCACGGCCTCGAAATAGGTCGCGAGCGCCTTGCTTTGCGTCATCAGCGACGCGTCGTAGGCGGGCAGGCCGAAGTCGCGCTCGAAGCGCGCCGCCATCGCCTGCGGCAACTCGGGCATCGCCGCGCGAACCTGTTCGATCCATTGCGGTGCGATGACGAGCGGCGGCAGGTCCGGATCCGGGAAGTAGCGGTAGTCGTGCGCGTCTTCCTTGGTGCGCATCGTTCGCGTCTCGCCGATCGCGGCGTCGAACAACACGGTTGCCTGTTTCACACTGCGGCCGTCCTCGATGAGTGCGATCTGCCATTGCACTTCGAAGTCGATCGCCTGCTGCAGGAACTTGAAGCTGTTCAGGTTCTTCACCTCGCGCCGCGTGCCGAAGGGCGCACCGGGGTGGCGCACCGAGACGTTCGCGTCGCAGCGGAACGATCCCTCCTGCATGTTGCCGTCGCAGATGTCGAGCCAGACGACGAGCGCATGCAGCGCGCGCGCGTAGGCGACCGCCTCGATACTTGATCGCATATCAGGTTCGGTGACGATCTCGAGCAGCGGCGTGCCGGCGCGATTGAGGTCGATGCCGGTCTGGCCCGCATAGTCCTCATGCAGCGATTTGCCTGCGTCTTCTTCCAGGTGCGCGCGCGTCAGATTCACCTTGTGCAGCGCGTCGCCGACGTAGAACTCAAGCGCGCCGCCCTGCACAACGGGCGTCTCGTACTGGCTGATCTGGTAGCCCTTGGGCAGATCGGGGTAGAAGTAGTTCTTGCGCGCGAAGATCGACTGCGGCGCGACGCTCGCGCCGACCGCGAGGCCGAAACGGATCGCGCGCTCCACCGCGCCGCGGTTCAACACCGGCAGCGTGCCGGGCAGCGCCAGATCGACGGCAGACGCCTGCGTGTTCGGCGCCGCGCCAAAGCGCGTCGAGGCGCCGCTGAAGATCTTGCTCTGCGTCGAAAGCTGCGCGTGCGTCTCGAGGCCGATGACAACCTCGTAGCCGCGGGTGAGGGCGGGCTTCGGGTTCACTTGTGCACCCTACGGCCTTCGGCCGGTCCCGCCAAGCGGGAATGAGCCCCTTCGGGCGGCCGGGCGGGGCTCATGCGTCGAACCCGTCTGGCGCGCGCTTGTGCCAATCCGTCACGCGCTGGAACGCATGCGCCGCGTGCAGCAGCGTGCCCTCTTGGAAGTAGTTGCCAATCAGTTGCAGCCCGACCGGCATGCCGCCTTCGCCGAAGCCGGCAGGCACGCTCATGCCGGGCAGGCCGGCGAGGCTCGCGGGCAGCGTGAAGATGTCGGCCAGGTAGGCGGCTACCGGGTCGCCCCCCTGCACGCCGGACTTCCACGCCACTGTCGGCGCGACCGGGCCGGCGACCACGTCACACTGCCTGAAGCAGGCCTGGAAATCGTCCGCGATCATGCGGCGCAGCTTCTGCGCCTGCAGGTAGTAGGCGTCGTAGTAGCCGTGCGAAAGCACGTAGGTGCCGATCATGATGCGCCGCTTGACCTCGGGCCCGAAGCCCTCGGCGCGCGTCTTCTTGTACATGTCCTGCAAGTCGGCGTACTGCGCCGCGCGATGCCCGAACTTCACACCATCAAAGCGCGAAAGGTTGGAGCTCGCCTCGGCCGGCGCGATGATGTAGTAGACCGGGATCGAAAGTTCGGTGCGCGGCAGGCTCACCTCGACGAGCGTCGCGCCCAGCTCCTTGAACTTGTCCAGCGCTTGATGGATCGCCGTTGCAACGTCGATATGAATTCCGGAGATTGCCGATCCATCGGAGCGTTCGCCACCGCCATAGGCGAACCATTCTTTCGGCATGCCAATGCGCAACCCCTCGAGCGGTCTATCTGCGCTGGCGCCCAGGCGAGCGCCTAACATTTGCGCATGAAAATCCTGCGGCGCGCGCTCGGCGCTCGTCGAATCGCGTTCGTCGAAGCCGCTCATCGCCGACAGCAGCAGCGCGCAGTCTTCGGCGCTGCGCGCGAGCGGTCCCGCCTGATCGAGGCTGGAGGCGAACGCGATCATCCCGTAGCGCGAGCACACGCCATAGGTCGGCTTGATGCCGGTAACGCCCGAGAAGCTCGCCGGCTGGCGAATCGATCCGCCCGTGTCGGTGCCGGTCGCCGCCGGCAGCAGGCGCGCCGCGACTGCCGCCGCCGAACCGCCCGACGAACCGCCGGGTACGCGGTCCGCGTCCCACGGGTTTGCGACGGGCCAGAAGGCAGAGTTCTCGTTTGCCGAGCCCATTGCGAACTCGTCGCAGTTGAGCTTGCCGAGCGTCACCATGCCGGCCGCGGCCAGCCGATGCACCACCGTCGCGTCGAACGGGCTGCGGTAGCCCGCGAGCATCTTGGAGCCGGCCGTCGTCGGCAGACTTTCAGTGACGAAGATGTCCTTGTGCGCGAGCGGTACGCCGAGCAGCAAGCCGCGCTCACCCGCCGCACGACGCGCATCGGCGGCGCGCGCCTGCGCGAGTCCGCCTTCTTCGTCGACGCACAGAAACGCACCGAGTTGTTCGTGCTTTGAAACGCGTGCGAGCAGATGTGACGTGATCTCAATGCTCGACGCTTCGCCCGCGTCGAGCATCCGGCCGAGTTCGGCAACGCCGAGGGTGTGCAACGCGACGGTCATTCCGGTGCTACTCGATCACTTGCGGAACCAAGAACAAGCCATCCTCCACCGCCGGCGCGCTGCGTTGATTGGCTTCGCGCGCGTCGCCTTCGGTGACCACATCGTCTCGCAGGCGCAGCGGTGCTTCCTGGACGGCTGCGAGCGGCGTATAGAGCGGCTCGACGCCGCGGGTGTCGACGGCGCTCATCTGCTCGACGATGGCGAAGAAGCCGTTGAGCTGCGCGAGCATGGCCGACGCCTCTTCCGGCTTGAGTTCGAGCTGCGCCAGATGGGCGATGCGGCTCACGTCTTCAGGGCTCAGTGGCATGGGTGATCGATTCGGAAAAATCGCTCGCGGCAGGCGGCGAAGAGAACGGCAAATCGCGGCGAAAGTAGAGGCTTGAGGTATTATCTCCGGTTATCCACAGTCCCTTGCCGATGCTGGCAATGCGCGTCGCGACGCGCCAAACCGGCGCGTTACCGGGCTACGCCAGACACATCCCCGGCGCCGGTCAGGCAGTAGCCGACGCGGGTCAAGAGCCCATGCCACGCGCGTTCAGCGGCGCTCGAAGCCCGCGCGCTGACTGCATCCGACGCCACCCGCACACCGACTTCCGATTCATGTTTGCTTCCTTGCGCCGCTATTTCTCTACCGACCTCGCGATTGACCTCGGCACCGCCAACACGCTGATCTACGTGCGCGGCAAGGGCATCGTGCTCGACGAACCCTCGGTCGTCGCCATCCGCCACGAGGGCGGCCCGCACGGCAAGAAGACGATCCAGGCGGTCGGCAAGGAGGCCAAGGCGATGCTCGGCAAGGTGCCCGGCAACATCGAGGCGATCCGCCCGATGAAGGACGGCGTGATCGCCGACTTCACCGTCACCGAGCAGATGTTGAAGCAGTTCATCAAGATGGTGCACCCGCGCTCGGTGCTGCGGCCGAGCCCGCGCA
>JBDTSN010000208.1:0-4955 GCA_039931145.1 Burkholderiales bacterium
TCACGCGGCGGCGGCGTGGGGGCAGGGCGCGCCGCGCATTGCGGTGGCAGGACTGAATCCGCATGCTGGCGAAGGCGGCCTGTTTGGCGACGAGGAGATTGAAGTCATCGGGCCCGCGATTGCCGCGGCGCGCGCCGAAGGCATCAATGCGAGCGGCCCGTTCGCACCCGACACCGTGTTCATGCGCGCGCGCAACGCGCCAGATCATCCGGGCGAGTTCGACATCGTCGTCGCCATGACGCACGACCACGGGCTCATCCCGGTCAAGTATCTTGGTGTCGAGCAGGGCGTGAACGTGACGCTCGGCCTGCCCTTCGTGCGCACCAGCCCGGATCACGGCACTGCGTTTGATATCGCCGGCCGCGGCACAGCCGATCCGGCCAGCCTGCTGGCTGCGATGCGCATGGCGCGCCAGTTGGCGCACGTGCAGCCGTCGTCAATGGGTGGCGCTTGAGGTGGTGCTTGAGGACGAGGCCGGCTTGAGCGCGGCGAGCTGCTTGCGGGCACGCGCCGTCGCGCGCTCGAGCAGATAGCTGCTCTCGAAGGCGCGAATCCTGCCCGTCTCGCACATGCGCGCGAGCATGCGCGACGTGAGCGACAGCGTCTCCTGATGGCGGCGCCCGTGGGTGAAGGCGAAGAAACTGCGCCCGTGGCTGACGTAGGACAGGCGCACCTTCTTCCAGCCGTCCTTCAGGTGCATCTGGTAGGCGAAGCCAACGCGCAGGTGATCCATCAGCGCGAGCCCTTGGGTCGGTTCCGCCGGTTCTGCTGGGTCGGTTCCGAGCTTGCCGAGATCGATGTCGATGCCCATGGCCAGGTCGAGCCGGACCGGCGTGCTGCCATCGTCACCGCCTGTTGCATCGCTCTCGGTGGCGTCGTCGCCGAGATCGATGTCGACCTTGCCGTCCCAGTCAACCGCGTTCTCCTTGACAAAGCCGATCTTCTCGACCTCCTCGGCCGAGAACTGCGGCTCGATCTGAGCCGCTCCGAACAGCGTCTTCGCTTCGTTCGACAGCAGCGGATCGCTGCGCGGCAGCGCTGCGTTGAACGCAGTTTCGAGCTGCTTTGCGAGCAGGTTGCGGTCCAGATCGCTCAAGGGCTGGCCGTTGAGAGATTCGGCATGCGCCGGTAGCAACTTGCCGAAGAATTCCTTTTGCGCCGCCTCTGGCCAACCGATCAGCGCCATGCCTTCGTGCAAGGCCTTCATCAGGCCCGGCAACTGCATCAGAAAGGCCTTGCGCAGCGCTGGCGTGCCTTTGGGCTGCACGCTCATCACGAGATCGGTCGCGGCGCGCCGCAGGCGTTGCGTGCGTTCCGCGGTCGGCCCGTCGCGACGAACCGCAAGCGCAAGTGCCTGGCTCCAGACCTGGGCCAGGAAGTCGCGAAGATAGTCCTGCGTCACGAGCGAGGCGAGCGTCGTCTGCAGCTGGTGCATGTAGCGCTGCTGCACGCGCAGTTCGGACTCCTTGCCCTCGAGCAGCGAGGCCGCCTCGCCGTGCGATTGCACGTCGCTTTCGTTCTGCTGCTCGATGAAGGCTTCGAGCAACGTCAGCTTCGCGGCGTAGACGTCGACCTGGTCGAAGTCGCCTTCGATGATTTCCTGCACCAGCTCGCGCACGCGCGCCAGGAACTGGCGGCCAGGGCCGTCTTCGAAGTCGTCGAACGCGCAGGCGAGCGAGGCGATCCGATTCACGAAGCGGCGCACTGGGTGCTTGCGCGACGAGAAGAAGCTCGGGTCGGCGAGCGCAACACGGAGCACCGGCAACTGCAGGCGCGCGATCTGGCGCGCCATCTGCGGTGGGACGCGGCTGTCGGAGAGAATCTGGTCAAACAGGCTGCCGACGACGTCGATCACCATGTGGTCGAGCGTGCCGCTCGACGCCTGGCGCAGTTCGTCGCGATGGGCGCGGATCAGGTTCACGGCCATCAGCCCGGTGAGCCCGTCACCGCGCAGCCCACCGGTGCCGCCACCGAGCGCGCCGGAGTCTGAAACGCCGCCCAGGCCGCCGACCACCGACCCGCGGCGCGAGGCTGGCGCAACGGCCTCGGCGTCTGACGCATCGGCCAGCGAGCCGGCAAAGCCGCGCTCCGACAGGCCGCCATCCGGCGTGGCGTCGAGCGCGCCCGGGCGGCTCGTCATGAAGGTCAGACGCCGGATGAGAGACATCAATTCAGCATCCGCCACCGCCTGCGCATGGCCGCCCTGCGCGCCGCCGCCCGGCCTCGACGCGCCGACGCTGGTACTGGTGCGCGCGCCCGAGACGCTGCGACCGGATTCGACGAATCGGCTGAGCGCTCCGGGGTCGCTGCCACGCAGCGAACCTGCTGTGCTGCCGGCCAAGCCGGCGCCGCGCGACGACAGCGGGTCGCGATGGCTATCGAATCCGGCGCCCGACGAAGAATTGCTGCTACCGCCACTGCCGCCGCCACCGCTACCACCGAAAAGGCTGCCCTGCCCGCTCGAAGTCGAGCCGTCGTCGCGCGGCAGGCTGGCGTAGCCGGACGTCACCCGGTCGTTGCCCGGCCCTTCGACGCCGCGCACGCTCAGGTTCACCGGCTGCACGCCGCGCGCCTTCAAGTCCGACAGGATCTCCGCGTAGCACAGGCGCATCGCCTTCGCCATGACGGGTGCAAGCTCACGCGCAAGGAGCTTGCGCGTCTCGCGTTCGGGCGAGACAGCTTCGATCGCGCGAAAGATTGCGGCACCGACCGAGTCAGGGCGGAAGGGGTTGCGCTCCTGGTCAGCGCTGCCGATGCGCAGCAGCGCGCCCATGTAGGCGGCCAGATCGCGCAGTTCCCATTCGCATTCGTGCGCGATAGCCTGGCTGATGCGATCCGAGAACATGCGCTCTTCGACCTCGTCGTCCTCGACCAGGCTGAGCGTGTCCCAGCTCGCGGCGGAGAGCCTGCGGTTCTTTTCGCTGTGCGGATCGAGCTCGCGTACGAGTCTTTCGCGCAAGGCTTCGCCGAACGCACGGCAGAAGGTCGGCATCCGATGCCGCAGATCGGATTGCGCGGTGAGGTAGGCGTCGCGCTGGTAGATGCGCGTCGCCGTCGTCGCCATCGTGCCGAGCAACTCGGTCGCGCGCTCGGCTGCCGTCGCGGCGGTGGACGCGACGTGGCCGAATGCCGCGTCAATCGCGGCCTGCGTGCGGGTATCGATCGGATTCATTTCGATCGGGCCCGCCCGGCACGGGGCCGGACGGCCCGGGGATGCAGCGCCAGGAGGAGCCGTCGAAGAGCCAAGTATGTGGCGTTATCGGCAGATCCGGGCCTGAGCTGAAACCCGGGCGGCTTGAAGACTACTTGCGCAGCGCGTCACGGATCTCACGCAGCAGCAACACATCCTCCGGTGGCGCGGCCGGGGCGGTCGGTGGCGCCTCCTTCTTCAAGCGGTTGATCTGCTTGACCATCATGAAGATGACGAAGGCGAGGATGAGGAAACTCAAGGTTGCGGTGAGGAAACTGCCGTAGGCGAACACGGCGCCCCCTTTTTTCGCTTCGGCGAGCGTGGTGGCGGTCTGACCCGCGAGCGGGATGTAGTAGTTCGAGAAATCGAGCCCACCGAAGAGGCGGCTGACGACCGGCATGATCAGGTCTTCGACAATCGAGTTGACGATCTTGCCGAATGCGCCGCCGATGATGACGCCGACCGCAAGATCCATCGCGTTGCCTTTGACAGCGAACTCCTTGAATTCCGATGCCATGCTCATGTTGCGTGCTCCGATTGGGCTTTGTGTGGAGGGAATGCCGGTGCCGCAGACGTTCGCGCTGCGGCGGGACAAGTATTACCCAGAACCTGCGCGGATCGAGGGCGTCGACGCGCCTCGGCTGTAACGCGAGGACTGGCGAACGCGCGGCGCTTACGAAAGGGAGGCCGCTACCCCGGCGGGAGCCATGAAGCAGTCCGCTAGAATCGCCGGCTGCCCCGCGTAGAACATAGAAGTCTGTATCGAGGACCCCCATGAGTGACAAGCCAGTTGACAAGAGCCGCCGAAATTTGGTTGCCATCACCTGTGGCGTCGGCGCCGTCGGCGGCGTTGTTGCCGCCGTGCCGTTCGTCAGTAGCTTCCAGCCTTCGGAACGCGCACGCGCGGCCGGAGCGCCCGTCGAAGTCGACATCGGCGGACTCCAGCCGAGCCAGCAGTTGACCGTCGAATGGCGCGGCAAGCCGGTCTGGGTCGTACGCAGAACGCCCGAGCAACTTGCCGAACTTCCGAAGCTCGACCCGGAACTCGCCGATCCGAATTCACTGCGCCACCCGGACCAGTTCACGCCCGAGTTCGCGCGCAATACCTGGCGCTCGCGCAAGCCTGAATACCTGGTCGTCGTCGGCATCTGCACCCATCTCGGTTGTTCGCCGACCGACAAGTTCACCCCCGGCCCGCAGCCTTCGCTGCCCAACGACTGGCAGGGCGGCTTTTTCTGCCCCTGCCACGGATCGACCTTCGACATGGCGGGCCGTGTGTTCAAGAACAAGCCGGCGCCCGACAACCTGGAGGTTCCGCCCTACGCCTACCTGTCGGATACGCGATTGATCATCGGCGTGGACAAGGCGTCGACATGACGATCTGCGCTGGCCTGTGGCATCGTCGGCCAGCGGCGGCATGCGAGGCAGCCGTCCGCTTCGAAGCACCCCCCTTCACGAGAGCACGACATGGCTGAATTCAAGCAAGCGAGCGCCGACGCCCCGGTGTCGGAGAAGGCGCTGACCTGGATCGACAACCGATTCCCGCTGACCAAGCTGTGGAACGACCAGTGGGGCAAGTACTACGCGCCCAAGAACTTCAACTGGTGGTACGTCTTCGGTTCGCTCGCGATGTTCGTGCTCGTGATGCAGATCGTGACCGGCATCTTCCTGACGATGCACTACAAGCCCGACGCGGCGCTCGCCTTCGCGTCGGTCGAGTACATCATGCGCGATGTGCCCTGGGGCTGGCTGATCCGCTACATGC
>JBDTSN010000209.1:0-4945 GCA_039931145.1 Burkholderiales bacterium
TTCCAAGGCCCGAAGCACCAATAATGCGTGTGACATTGCGCTCGCCTGTTGCGGCTACCCGCAGCGACTCAATGATGCCGACCCGTCCCTTGTCTACTTCAGCAAACGGCAATTCGAAAGAAGGGTAGCCCGACAACTCAGCCCAAGTGTGTGCTCCTGCACCGTGCTTACCCAAGTACTCGAAGACAGCTGCAACCGCCGCTGGGAAGGTGTTGACCCAGCCGGCGATATCCGTCGCGTCGTAGATGTAGACGTCGCAGGCTGCGGCCTTAGCGCCTCCCGCGAATTCCGACGCGCTTTCGATGGCTGTCTTGATAGCAGCTATGCGGGGATCTTTGGACTGCCCTACACAGTCTCGGCCCAAAAAGAGAACGTAGGCACCTCCGCGCTCAATCAGTTTGCGGACTTGCGGCTTTAAGGTCCCGTCTTTGTTTCGGACCTCGGCTGAGCACGCTGCCTCGCTCATGTCGGTCGCTTTCGCTTGAAATCCGACAGTACGTCCAGGGAACATGTCAGTCTTGTCCGGGCCATCGGTCCAACGAGCTCCGCCATCAATGCCTCCGTCCTTTATGTAGATGGACAGTGGAACTTGGCTGTCGTACTTCTCAATCTGGTTCGCCGCGAGCTCTAGATTGACAAGCCGCCATAGCAGAGCAACAAGTTGGCCGTCCTTGAGAACCTTAATGTCGTCGTTCGTTACATGTAGCGGTGAAGGCACACGTACCCCCTTCTTCAACTTCTTCTCAATTTAGATCTTCCAAACTTCGTATGCCAGTCTGGTCCGTGTCGGGTCGGCGATAGTCGGCGCGGCGGCCGCGAGATAGTACGCCAGCACGCCATCTGTGGATCAGTTCTGCACGATGGAGGCGCGTGGCGAGTCAAACTCCGCGCGGCGCTGCGTGGCTGGTTTCAGGCGGGCCCGCAAGGGACCGCCCCTGGCCGTCAAGCTACGTAGGCCGAGATTTCGAGCGAGCACACCAAAGCGTGTCTGAGTCTGTTGCGAGCGTAACGCAAACGCAATACATCTTCTTAGATGAAGTCCGCCGTCATACCCCAGATCCGCGTCGAACCAGAGTTGCGCGCTGAGCTTGAGTCCGTTCTCAGGGAGGGCGAGACCCTGACCGACTTCGTTGAGGCGACTGTGCGAAACGCCATCGCTTTCCGGCGCGTCCAGGCCTCATTCCATGCTCGGGCACAAGCTGCGTCCGACGAGTATCACCAGACGGGCGTTTCGATGCCCGTTGAGGCCGTCCTGGAAAGACTCCAGTCCAAGCTTGACGCCAAGCGCAAGAAGCTTGGCCGATGAGCTTTGTCGTTGAACTGTCTCCTGCGGCCGAGGCTGACCTTGAACGTCTCTTTGACTTCTTGCTCGACCATTCAGAGACAACCGAAGACCTTGATCGCGCCCAAGCCGCGATCGACGCAATCGGAGCGACGGTGCAGCACCGGCTGGCGATCACCCCCTTCAGCTTTCGCAAAGCGGCCCAGAACCCTGCTCAGCGGGAACTGATCATTCCGTTCGGCGGCACCGGGTATGTCGCGCTGCATGAGATCGTCAGTCCATCGAAAGTGGTGGTACTTGCGGTACGCCACCAGCGTGAAGAGGACTATCACTGACGCCGATCGGCGATCGATGCACGACATGCGGGCGAGTCGTTCAAACGCAGGGTTTCGCGGCAATGGTTCGACGGATGGGCGGCATGGCGGATGAGACTTGACGCCGCCGTGTGCTGTTTGCCAACTGGACGTCGCTCCTAGCCGCGATAGCGTCTGAGGGCCTTCATCCACATCGCGTTGCCGAGCATCGCCACGACGAGCACCGACCCGCACACCTGCAAAGCGACGCCGACGCCGAACGCCTGCGTCAGCGCACCAGCGGCGACGCCCGATGCGGCGGGTACGACCTGCGAAATGATCGTGTACATGCTGACGACGCGCCCGCGCGTGGCCTCAAGCGCCTGGGCCTGGATGCCGGCGACGATCAGCGAAAGCGCGAGGCCGCCGGCCAAGCCGACCGTGCACAGCAGCGCAACCGCCGTGCCTACCGTGCTCACGTTGCCGAGTCCGGCGAGCGCGATTCCGGCGACGATCGTCGCGCCGAAGACGAGCCGGCCGTTGTGTGCGCGGCGCGCGGTGACGAGAGCGACGACGCCGCCAGCGATGAGCGACAAGGCAAGCGTGCCGAGAAACGCGCCGCGGCCGAGTTCATCGAGCGCCAGGCTTGTGGATGCAAGCTTGGGCAGCAGCACCGACATCGGCCCCATTGCCAGATAGCCGGCCATTGCCGCAACCATCAACTGCAGCAGCAGCGGATTTGCGGCGACTGCTGATAAGCCTTCGCGAATCTCCACCGGGACCGGCTGGTGCACTCGTTCGCTGCCGTGCGTGCGAACGCCGAGCAGTGCGATCGACGACAGCACGAAGAGGCTTGCCGCTCCGGCGAACACGCCCGGCCAGCCGAAGCCGCGCCGCGCGAGCGCGATCATCACCGGGCCGAGGCCGAAACCGAGCATGACGAGCAGGTTGAAGAGGACCGACGCGGGCTTCAGGTCTTCGACGCTCGCGATCTGGCCGAGCGCGGCCATGCGCGCCGGTGAGACGAACGACCAGCCAGCGCCGGCGAGCGCCGCTGCGATGACGAGCGTCGTGACGCGCTGCGACACCTCGGGCAGCAGTGCGTGCCCCGCCCACAGCAGCAGCGCACCCAGGACGAAGAGCGCCTGCGCGGCGTGGATCAAGCGCCCCGGCGCGAGCCGGTCGCACAGCACGCCGGCGTACCAGCCGAGGACGATCGGCGGGCCGAAGCACAGGCCGAAGCCAATGCCCGAGAGCAGGTCGGAGCCGATCACGTCCTGCGCGTACATGATGACGCCGTAGTTCACCATGTGCCCGGCGGTGAACGCCAGCAGGCAGGACAGGTAGAAGCGCCCGTAGCGCAGCGCGATCACGTGGGTGTCACTTGAAGAGATGGCCGGGTTCGACGCGGATCATCGTCGGTTGCGCATCCTCGACGTGCCAGCTCGGGAAGTTCGAAGTTGACGTGAACACTGTGCCGTCTTCGGCGATCTCGATATCGCGCGTGAACGCGACGCGCCGCGGCAGCGGCACGCTGCGCCAAGTGAGCGTCGCGACATCGAGCGCGTGCAGCGAATCCGACTGGTTGCCGGTGACCCAGACAATGCCGCGCGTTTTGTCGACGTTGAGGGCATACGGCGTATCGCTGCCGGGCGGCACGACGGGCAGTTCGTAGCGCGTGAACGTACCCGTCTTCGGCTCGTAGCGCACTATCGCGGATTCGGGAAAGGCGCCGATCCAGAGGTTGCCTTGGGCGTCGCTGCGCAGCCGGCGCGGGCCCTTGAAGGGGGTCCCGATCATCGTCACCTTGCCTGTCGCCGGATCAACGTTGCCGATCTCGTCGGTGTGCAAGCGCGCGAACCAGGCTTTGCCGTCGGGCGTGATGTCGATACCGTAGGGAAGCGGCACGCCGGTCGAGATGCTGTCGACCGGCAGCCAGTTCGCAAGTGGTACGCCCCAGCCCATGAGTTTGAAGATCGGGCCGATCAGCATCGTCGTCATCCGCTCGCGGAACGACCGCGCCGGCAGGCCGTAGAGCGTGAACTTGCCCGCCGCGCGGTCGAACATTGCGATCTGGTTCGACAGCGCGAGCGTGAACCAGACACGGTCCTTCGCATCGACGCGGATCGTGTGCGGGTAAAAGCCCCCTTCCATCTCGTGCAGCGTGAAGGCCTTGGTCTTCGGGTCGAACTCGACGAGGCGGCGCTGCGCCGACGGCGTGATGAAGATGTGGCCGTCGCGCGGCGACTGGGCGAGCGAATGCGCGTTGGACGTGCTGTCGTGGCGCGGGAAGTCCTTCAGCCGCGCGGCGAGCAGGCCGCCGTTGGGTTCGCCCTCGCGGTGCGGGATCTTGTAGATGATGACCGTGTTTGCCTTCGTGTCGATTTCGTAGAGCCGATCCTGGATGTTGTCGGCGACGTAGACCAGGCCGCTCGCGGCGAGCAACTGGTCGTGTGTCTGCGACATCGCGTCACCGATCGGCCATTCGGTGATCGTCACGGTCGATAGAGACGGGCTCCACTGCGCCGGTTCAGCGAACAGCGACGGGTTCTCGCGCAATTTGCGCCAGCCGCGCTCGAGCAGGTCGGGCAGCGCCTTCTGGTCTTCGGTCGAGAGCCGCGACCCGTAGCGCACCATGCGGTGGATCGCGTCGCTCCACTCGGCGGCCGTGCGTTCACGGCGCAGGAAGGCGTTGCCCTGTTGGTGGCAGAAGTTGCACTGCAGCATGAAGTGCGTCTTGCGCTCGGCGTTGCCAAGGTCGAGCGCGCCGAGCCAGACATTGGCGGGCTTCGCTTCGGCGAGTTTGAACGGATCGGTCTCGCGCTGCAGTGCGACGCTGAGCTCGGCCTGCCCAGCCACGGCATTGACGCTCTGATCGCGGTAGCCCGGTTTTCGGACCAGATAGCGCACCGCGACGTCGCGATCGGCCCATGTCGCTTGCCCGGTCGCGTCGGTGAAACGAGTGATGTCGACATCCACCATGTTTGTCCTGCCCGGCGTCGGATAGCCGCCATCGGAGGTGTCGAGCTTGCGCGGCGCGGCGGTGACTTCGCGCACCTTGACGGTTGCGAGTGGCTGGCCCGCCTCGTCGGTGACGATGAGCGTGGCGGCCGGTGCGTTGGTGGCACCGAGCAGGCTGCCGATCAGAAGAAGGCTGTGCAGTTTCATCACGATCGGACCTTGGCTTGATTGGCGACGTGCCTTGGCAGACCCTCCCTTGCAGCGCGCACCGCGGCTTGCAAGTGACACACCTGACCGTCTCTTCACTCCTTCCCCCACTGGGGGAAGGCTGGGATGGGGGCTGAGCGGTAGCAAGGAATGCGACGGCGCCCGCCCCCACCCCAACCCTCCCCCAGCGGGGGAGGGAGGC
>JBDTSN010000210.1:0-4934 GCA_039931145.1 Burkholderiales bacterium
GCCGATTTACGCTTCGCTGGCGTGCTGCTCCGGCCTGCGGCCTTGGCGGGCGCCTGGGTCACGGGCAGCACCTTGCGGATGATCGCTTCGCAGGTCGCCTGATCCATGTAGCGCGGTACCGGGTAGCCGAGCAGTGCCTCTTTGCACGCGGCTGCAGCGAGAGCAGGGATGTCTTCCTCGCGCAAGGCGTCGAGCGTGGTCGGAATGCCGAGCCGGTGATTCAGCGCACGCACGCCGGCGATGAACTTGTCGGCCAGCGTGTTCTCGTCGTCGCTCTCGTCGCCCAGCCCGGCGCGCAGGGCGAGCCGCGCCAGCTGCGGGATGACCGCAGGCGCCGAATAGTCCAGCACGTGCGGCAGCATGATGGCGTTGGCCAGGCCGTGCGGCGTGTGGTACACGGCGCCGAACTGGTGTGCGATGGCATGCACGTAGCCGACGTTGGCGCGTGTGAAGGCCAGCCCGGCGTAGGTCGAGGCGAGCGCCATCTTCTCGCGCGCCTTGATGTTCTTGCCGTCTTCGTAAGCCACGGGCAGGTTCTCGAAGATCATGCTCACCGCCGACAGCGCCATGCCATCGGTGTAAGACGTGGCCCATTTGCCGAGGTAGGACTCGACCGCATGCGTCAGCGCGTCGATGCCGGTGGCGGCGGTGATGGCCGGCGGCAAGCCGACCATCAAATCGGGGTCGAGCGCGGCCATGCGCGGCACGACGCGCAGGTCCATCACCACCAGCTTCTTCTGCCGTTCCGGGTCCGACATCACGGCGGCAACCGTCACCTCGCTGCCGGTGCCGGCGGTGGTGGACACGGCATAGATCGGCACCGGGCTGCGGCGGCCCTTGAAGTAGCCTGCCAGTTGGCGCAGCGGCTTGGGGTTGTTGGCGGCGACGGCGATCACCTTCGCCGCGTCCATCGCCGAGCCGCCACCGAAGGCGACGATCGCGTCGCAACCGTGCTCCTTGAAGAACTCCAGACCCTCCTCGATCAGCGGGATCGGCGCGTCGGGTGTGATCTTGTCGAAGATCACATAGTCAACGCCGCCGGCTTCCAGCGCATCGGTCAGCGCGCGCGTCAGCCCGAGCTTGACGATGATGGCATCGGTGACGATCAGGATCTTGGTGTGCCCCATGCCGGCGACCGATTCGCCCAGACGCGCGCTCGATCCGGGGCCGACCATCAGCGTCGGTTGCGGAAACGGCAGCAGCCTCGTGACGAAGCTGGCGCCTTGCATCACCACGCCCATGCCGGTGCGGCGCATCGACGGGCTGATCAGTTCAGTGAGCTTCAAGTTGTGTCTCCGTTTCGGTGGGTGCATCGACGGGGCAAGCGTAGCATTTGACCGAAGCACCCGGGCGGCGACCGATGGTGACATAGAGAAGAACAGATTCGGATTCCGGTTGGGGCGCAAGTCCGGTTCGCCCTTGTGCTACGGTCAAGCGCGACACTTCGATGGTGGAGAACCCATGCAAAGAATCCGTGGCCCGATGGCCGTCTTCTTCGTGCTCACGATGGCCTTCGGGGCCGCGCATGCGCAGCCGAAATGCGAAGTGGATCGCCCGGTGGTTTTCGCCGGGCTGGACTACGACTCGGCCGCGTTCCACAACGCGGTGGCGCAACGCATCGTGCGTGACGGCTACGGCTGCAAGGTCGATGCGATTCCCGGCTCGGTCATCCCGCTCATCAACGGCATGCTGCGCGGCGACGTCCAGGTGAACATGGAGATCTGGAAGTCAAACCAGCCCGCGAGCTGGACCGAAGGCGTCGCGGCCGGCACGCTGGTGGAGGTCGGTGTCAATTTTCCGGATGCGACGCAGGGCTGGTACGTGCCGCGCTACCTGGTCGAAGGCGCGAAGCCGCCCGCGCTGGGCCTGCAATCGGTGAGTGATCTGCCAAAGTACAAGGCGCTGTTCGCCGACCCCGAAGAACCCGGCAAGGGCCGCTTCTACAACTGCCCGGCCGGCTGGCAGTGCGAGTTCTTCAACACCAAGAAGCTGCACGCCTACGGCCTGGACGCGAGCTACACCAACTTTCGCCCCGGCACCGGCGCGGCGCTGGATGCGGCCATCACGTCGGCGCTGAAGCGTAAGAAGCCGGTGTTGTTCTACTACTGGAACCCGACCTGGCTGATGGGGCAGTTGGGCAAGCAACTGGTGCAGCTGCAGGAACCGCCGTACGACGAAGCGGTGTGGGACGCGCTGAAGGCGGCCAAGGATCCGAAGGACGTGAAGGCTGCGACCGCCTACCCGGTTGTGTCGGTGGTGATCGGTGCGCGCAAGGACTTTCTGGACGCTGCCCCACGCCTGCACGAGTTCCTGGCGCACTACCGCACCAGCGCCGCGCTGGTGTCCGAAGCCTTGGCCTACATGCAGCAGCACAAGGCCAGCGCCGACGATGCGGCACGGCACTTTCTGCAGACGCGTGAAGCGGTATGGAAGGATTGGGTGCCGGCGGATGTGGCGGCGCGCGTGAAGGCGGGGCTGTAGCGCGTTTCATTCGAGACGACGACCAGCACATGCCGCGGCGAGCAGCCCGATGTCCGGTGCGACGCGATCGATCCTGTTGGCAGGATCGGGTGCTGATGCCGGGCTCGTCCGGTTCGAGCCATGAGCACTGATTCGGCCTTCGCCTTTCCCGACTGGGGCGGCCCACTGCGCGACGCCACCAACGCCGCGCTCGACTACCTGATCACGCATTACGGCGACGCCTTCGAAGCCGTCGCCAACGGCCTGCTCGGTGCACTCGTGGCGCTCGAACACGTGCTGCGCGGCGCCAGCCCGTGGTCGATCGTTGCCGCCACTGCGGTGCTTGGTTTCGCCGCCAGCCGGCGCTGGGCGTTTGCCGCCGCGAGTTCATTGGGCATGTGGCTGATCGGCGCGCTTGGCCAGTGGGACGAGGCGATGCAGACGCTGGCGCTGGTGCTCGTGTCGGTGGCGCTGGCGATCGCTATCGGTCTGCCGCTGGGCGTTGCTGTGTCGCGCTCGAACCGGCTGCGCCGGATCGTCACGCCGCTGCTCGACCTGATGCAGACTATTCCCAGCTTCGTCTACCTGATCCCCGCGGCGATGCTGTTCGGCCTGGGCAAGGTGCCGGCCATCTTTGCGACCGTGATCTACGCCGTGCCGCCGCTCGTGCGGCTGACCGATCTGGGCATTCGCCAGGTCAGCGTCGAAGCCACCGAGGCGGCGCGTGCGTTCGGCGCCACGCGGCGGCAGATTCTGCTGAAGGTGCAACTGCCGTTGTCGCTGCCGTCGATCATGCAAGGCATCAACCAGACGACGATGATGGCGCTGGGCATGGTGGTGGTGGCGTCGATGATCGGTGCGCGCGGCGTCGGCGAGACGGTGCTCGTCGGCCTGCAGCGCAACGACGCCGGCATGGGTCTCGTCGGCGGGCTGGTGATCGTGCTGCTGGCGATCGTTCTCGATCGCTTGCTGCAGGCCACGGGGCGGCGGTGGCGCTGATCGAAATCGAGGGCCTGAGCACGGTCTTCGGGCCGCACCCGGCGCGCGCGCTGCAGCAGGTCCGCGACGGCCTGGACAAGGCCGCGCTGCTGGCGCACAGCGGCCATGTGCTGGCGCTGCAGGATGTCAACCTGACGATCGAGGCCGGCGAAATCTTCGTCATCATGGGCCTGTCGGGCTCGGGCAAATCGACCTTGCTGCGGCACATCAACCGCCTGATCGATCCGACCGAGGGGAGGGTGTGCATCGACGGCCGGGACATGAACGCGTTGCCGATCGCCGCGCTGGTGCAGCTGCGTCGCGAACGCTTCGCGATGGTCTTCCAGCGCTTCGGGCT
Source organism: Burkholderiales bacterium (assembly GCA_039931145.1). Lineage (GTDB taxonomy): Bacteria > Pseudomonadota > Gammaproteobacteria > Burkholderiales > Burkholderiaceae_C > CAIKUF01. The sequence goes on from JBDTSN010000210.1 coordinate 3,797, forward strand.
GCTGGCGAACCGCTCGGTGATCGACAACGTCGCGCTGCCGCTGGAACTGCGTGGCATGCCCAAGCCGCAACGTCGTGCGCAAGCCGAACGCTGGCTCGACGCGGTCGGGCTCGCCGATGTGCAAAACCAGTTGCCGGCGCAACTGTCCGGCGGCATGCAGCAGCGCGTCGGTCTGGCGCGCGCACTGTGTGCCGAGACCGACATCGTGCTGATGGATGAAGCCTTCTCCGCGCTCGACCCCCTGATCCGCGCGCGAATGCAGGGCGACCTGCTGAAGCTGCATGCCGAACTGCGGCGCACGATCGTTTTTGTGACCCACGATCTCGACGAGGCCTTGCGCCTGGGCAGCCGCGTCGCTGTGCTCGAGCAGGGGCGCGTGCTGCAGGTCGCCAGTCCATCCGAACTGCTTTTGCAGCCGGCCGATGCGCACGTGGCGGCGTTTGTGCGCGACGTCAACCGCGCACGCGCCTGGCGCGTGGCCGATGCGCTACAGCCCTGGCCACCGGGCGTACCGATGCCGCCGCTGGGTGAGGCCGTCGATGCCGATCAGACGCTCGAGCAAATCCTGCCGCGGCTGATTGGCCGCCAGCAGGCGCTGGCGGTGTACCGCGACCGACACATCGTCGGTTGCGTCGATATCGAACGCGCGCGGGCGGTGCTGACCCGCAGCGGCGATTGAGCGCGGCGCTTCAGTCGCGGCGCAGCAGGCCGAACATGGCGGCGAAGGGCAGGATCGATCGCGGCAGCTAAGGCAGCCGCCACAGCCTGCCGGCCTCGCAACTCCCGGTCTTGGACTGTGCGATCAGGTCGCGGCCGGGCAACGGCAGCGTGGCGAAGGACGGCCCAGTCGCCGGAGAGACGTTGCTCACGCCCGACTATCGAGCGCAGCGGACAATGCCAGGATGAAAGCACCGGCACGCCTGCAATCCCTTATCGACGAGGGTCTGATCGACGAGGTCGTGCGCCAGCTCATGAGTGGCAAGGAGGCGATGGTCTTCGTCGTGCGCTGCGGCGAGGAGACCCGCTGCGCCAAGGTCTACAAGGAAGCCACACACCGCAGCTTCCGCCAGGCCGTGGACTACACCGAGAACCGCAAGGTCAAGAACACGCGCCAGGCGCGTGCGATGGCCAAGGGCAC
>JBDTSN010000211.1:0-4933 GCA_039931145.1 Burkholderiales bacterium
GCTCAACCCGGGCGAAAAGGTCGGCCTCGTCGGCCGCAACGGCGCGGGCAAGTCTTCGCTCTTCGCGCTGTTGACGGGCAAGCTTCAGCCGGACGCGGGCGATTGCGATTTTCCCGCCCGCTGGCGTCTCGCCGAGGTCGTGCAGACGATGCCCGAGACCGACGACGGCGCGACCGACTATGTGCTGCAGGGCGACACGCGCCTGATGGAGGCCGAAGCGATGCTTGCCGCCGCCGAAGCCGCCGACGACGGCCACGCAATGGGCGAAGCGCATCACGAGCTTGCCGAAGCCGGCGTGTTCGATGCGAGGCCACGCGCGCAAGCGCTGCTGATGGGGCTGGGCTTCAAGCTCGAGCAACTCGACGCGCCGGTGAACAGCTTCTCCGGCGGCTGGCGCATGCGGCTGCAACTTGCGCGCGCGCTGATGTGCCCGGCCGACCTGATGCTACTCGATGAGCCGACGAACCACCTCGACCTCGACGCGCTCGTCTGGCTCGAAGCGTGGCTGCAGCGCTACGAGGGAACGATGATCGTCATCAGCCACGACCGCGAATTCCTCGACGCGATCACCAAGGTCACAGTCCATCTGGACGAGGCGCAGCTCACGCGCTACACGGGCAACTACAGCGCCTTCGAGGAGATGCGCGCGGTCCGCATCGAGCAGGCGCAGGCGGCGTTCGGCAAGCAGCAGGAGCGCATCGCGCACCTGCAGAAGTTCATCGATCGGTTCAAAGCGAAGGCGAGCAAGGCGCGCCAGGCGCAAAGCCGCGTCAAGGCGCTCGAACGGATGGAGAGGCTCGCGCCGATCCTGACGGCAAGCGACTTCAGCTTCGAGTTTCGCGAGCCGCTGTCACTGCCGAACCCGATGCTGAGCTTCGACAACGTGAGTTGCGGATACCGCACCGACGAAGGTGAGACGACGATCGTGCGCGGCATCAACCGCTCAGTGCTCGCCGGGCAGCGCATCGGCATCCTGGGCGCAAACGGCCAGGGCAAATCGACGCTCGTGAAGACAATCGCGCGCATGCAGCCTGCGCTCGGCGGCGAGATCATCGAAGGCAAGGGCCTCGCGATCGGCTACTTTGCGCAGCAGGAGCTCGATGTGCTGCGTCTCGACGAAGGGCCGCTCGCGCATATGGTGCGCCTGGCGCGCGAGATCGGGCCGATGGGGCAGGACACGCGCGAGCAGGCGCTGCGCGACTTCCTCGGCAACTTCCGCTTCGTCGGCGAGATGGTGCACCAGGCGGTCGGGTCGCTCTCGGGCGGCGAGAAGGCGCGCCTCGTGCTCGCGATGCTCGTCTGGCAGCGCCCCAACCTGCTGCTGCTCGACGAGCCGACCAACCACCTCGACCTGCAGACGCGCGAGGCGCTGTCGATGGCACTCAACGAATACGAGGGCACGGTGATGCTCGTCAGCCATGACCGCGCGCTGCTGCGCGAAGTGTGTGACGAATTCTGGCTCGTCGCCGGCGGCGCGCTGAAGCCGTTCGACGGCGACCTCGACGACTATCAGCAATGGCTGCTCGAGCAATCGCGTGAAATGGCGCGTGCGGCGAAGGTCGCACGCGCGGGCGGCGCGCCGACCCCGCCCCCAGCGGCGGCGCCGCCACCTGCGCCGGCAGCCGCCAACAAGCGCGGGGATCGCAAGCAGATGGCCGCTGCGCGCCAGAAGCGCGCCGACGAAGCCAAGCCGCTGAAGGCCGAGCTCGCCGAGCTCGAGCGGCGCATGGCCGAGGCGATCGCGCTTCGCGATCGCTTGAGCGCGAGCATCGTCAGCCCCGAAACGCCTCAGACCGAGCGCGCCGAGCAGGGCCGCCGGCTCAAGCAGGCCGGCGACGAACTCGAGCAGATCGAAACGCGCTGGCTCGAACTCGGTAGCCGAATCGAGTCGATGTCCGCCGAGTGACCGCTCGACTCGCGGGGCATTGAGCGTCGCGCACAATCGGTCGCACCCTCCCTCACTCAGCACCAAGGAGTTCAACATGGCCATCGAAAAAGCCCTCTACACCGCGCACGCCACGTCCACTGGCGGCCGCACTGGAACCACCGAATCCTCGGACGGCAAGATCAAGCTGCAGCTGTCGACACCGAAAGAGCTCGGCGGCGACGGCGGCCCCGGCTCGAATCCGGAACAGCTCTTTGCTTCCGGTTACTCGGCGTGCTTCATCGGCGCCATGAAGATGGTTGCCGGGAGCCAGAAGCTGAAGCTGCCGGCTGAGGTGTCGATCAAGTCGGACGTGTCGATTGGCCCAATGACTGGCAAGCCCGGCGCGTTCAGCATCGCGGTCGCGATGGCGGTATCCGTGCCGGGCATGGAGAAGTCCGCGGTCGAGGCGCTCGTCAAGGCGGCGCACGAGGTCTGCCCGTACTCGAACGCAACACGCGGCAATATCGATGTCGCGTTGACAGTGGCCTGATTGCGCCGTCGCTCAGCTGCCCGCGCGAACGATTCAGCCGAGCTCGAGCAGGCGCAATAGCAGTTCGACCCGCGCCTGCCCCGGCGTGAGCGCGCCGACTGATTCGAACACGTCGTTCACCGTCGGCAGCACCGCGCCACTTGCGACGCGCGTGCAGCGCAGCACCTGTACGCCACCCTCGTCGCGCGCCCGCCGCAACGCGGCTTCGAGCCGATGGTTCAGGCTGCCGTTGCCGGTGCCGGCGACGACGATGCCGTCGATGCCGTGCGCACGCAGCGCATCGACTATTGAGCCGTCGGCGTCGCCATGGTTCATGACGATGGCGACGCGCGGCAGACGCTCGCTTGCCAGTACGTCGAGCCCGAGCGCCTCGCCTTCCGGCCAGCTTCGCCAAAGCGTCGGCTCGCCCTCCTGCACAACACCGATGTCCCCCGCGTCGCCAGAGCCGAAGGCGTCGATCCGGTAGGGATGGAGCTTGCGCGCATCGAACGCGCCGATGATGCGGCCGGCGACCACAGCCACGACGCCGCGTGCGCCAGGTTGTTGCGCTACGCGCACCGCATCGAGCAGGTTCTGCGCCCCATCGCTTTGGAGTGAGGTCGTCGGCCGCATCGCCGCCGTCAGCACGACCGGTTTGTCGGGCGCAAGAACGCGCTGAAGCAGATAAGCAGTCTCTTCGAGCGTGTCGGTGCCGTGGGTGATGACAATGCCGGCGACGTCGCTGCGATCAACGTGGTACGCGACCCGCAACACTAGCTTGCGCCAGACATCGAAGCTCATGTCCTTGCTGTCGATCTGCGCCACCTGCTCGGTCTGCAGATCGAGGCCGGCAAGCGCCGGAATCGCGGCAACGATCTGGGCGACGCCGATCTGCGCCGCGCGGTAGCCGACGTTGTCGCCAGGGTCGGAGGCAGCACCGGCGAGCGTGCCGCCGGTGCCCAGGATCACGATTCTCGTAGCGTCGTTTTGCATTTTTTCGAAAGCTGGATGAAAATACAGCCACTGGATGGAACTTCAGCCATCCGCGACCGGGGATCATATGCAGGAAAGCCCAAAACTCACCGCGCGCCAACAGCAGGTGCTCGACCTCGTGCAAAGCGCGATCGAACGTACCGGTGCGCCGCCGACGCGAGCCGAGATCGCTGCCGAACTCGGTTTTCGCTCCGCCAACGCTGCCGAAGAGCACCTCCAGGCGCTCGCCCGCAAGGGCGTGATCGAACTGGTGGGTGGCACCTCGCGCGGCATCCGCCTCCAGTCTGACACATTGCGTGCGCTGAACGCTTCACGCAACCGGCAGTTCATGCTGCCGCTGCCGGGCGTCGCGCAGCTCACCCTGCCGCTCGTCGGGCGCGTCGCCGCAGGCAGCCCGATCCTCGCCCAGGAACACATCGATCAGACCTACGTGCTCGAGGCGAGCATGTTCCCGCGCCGGCCCGACTATCTGCTCAAGGTGCGCGGCATGAGCATGCGTGACGCCGGCATCATCGACGGCGACTTGCTCGCCGTACAGAAGACGCATGAAGCAAAGAGCGGCCAGATCATCGTCGCCCGCCTTGGCGACGACGTGACCGTGAAGCGCCTGCACCGCGCTGGCTCGCGCGTCGAACTGTTGCCGGAGAACCCGGACTTCGAACCGATCGTCGTTTCCGCCCGCGGTGGGCAGGACTTCGCGATCGAGGGTCTCGCCGTCGGGCTGATCCGCAACAACATGATGCTTTGAGAGCCTGACCATGAAGCAGCCGAAGGCGCGCACGGCGGCCGACTGCGAATATCTCGAGCAACTGCCCAACATTGGCGCGTCGCTCGCCGCCGATCTGCGCAGTATCGGCATTACATCGCCGCAGGAGCTGGCAACCCGCGATGCGATGGTGCTCTACCGCGCGCTGTGCCAGCGCAGCGGAAAGCGTCAGGACCCGTGCGTGCTCGATACCTTCATGGCGATCACCGACTTCATGCGCGGCGCAGCGCCCGCACCGTGGTGGGCTTACACGCCCATGCGCAAACAGCGTTTCGGGCAGATTTGACACTCGTCCCGTCGCTTTGCCGCGGCGGCGACGCGACACACCACAACTGCCTGCGGCTGAGATCGCGCTGACCTCGGCTCGACCATCGCCCGCCGACGCACGCGCAGGGTCCGGCCGCGCCGGCACCACCGAATGAACTGGCGCCGATTCGAGCAGCTTTTTACGCTTTCGGCCGACTGCAACGTGGTCAACACTGGCGCTATCACTTCGACGGCTCGCCTGCTGCTTCCGTGTCCACTGCCTCGCTTCCCGTCTTCCTGCGCCGCGTGCTGCGCCGCTCTGACCACGCGCGCGCCACACGCCGTGTTGAAATCTGCCCGCCAGCGTTGCTGCCGGTCGCCGCTTCGGCGCCGGGCTGGCGCGCCAGTCTGCGTGACTGGCTCGACACCGGCTGGGGTCGTCCGGTGCGCCAAGTGGCGCAACGGCATCGGCCTGCCAGCGACCCGATCGACGCCGTGCGAGCCGAGTTCCTCCAATCCTTGAGCGACATCC
>JBDTSN010000212.1:0-4909 GCA_039931145.1 Burkholderiales bacterium
GCATCTGCATCGCCATCTTGACGGTGCCGACGTTGCTCGATTTCTGGATCACCTGGGCGACGGTCAGCACGCCGTGCGGATGGGCATCGCTGATCGTCGAGCCGCCGATCGTGATGCGGCCGGGCGCGGTCTGGATCGGCGTGTCGGGCGTGACGCGGCCGGACTCCATTGCCCAGCCGGCGATAAAGGGCTTCATCGTCGAGCCCGGCTCGAAGATGTCGGTCAGCGCGCGGTTGCGCAATTGCGCGCCGGACAGGTTGCGCCGGTCGTCGGGTTTGTAGCTCGGGTAGTTGGCGAGCGCCAGCACCTCGCCGGTCTGCGCGTCGAGGACGACAACACTGCCCGCCTTCGCCTTGTTCTCGATCACCGCGTCGCGCACGCGCTGGTAGGCGAAGAACTGCACCTTGGAATCGATCGAAAGCGTGATGTCTTCGCCGTCGACCGGCGCCGTGCTGTCGCCGATGTCTTCCACCACACGACCGAGACGATCCTTGATCACGCGCCGCGAACCGACGTGGCCGAGCAGATCCTTCTGGAAGGCGAGCTCGACACCCTCCTGCCCGCGATCCTCGATATTGGTGAAGCCGACGACGTGCGCCGCGGCTTCGCCCTCGGGGTACTGGCGCTTGTATTCGCGCACCTGGTGTACGCCCTTGAACTTCTGCGCCAGCACCTGCGCGGCGAATGGCTCATCGACCTGGCGGCGCAGCCACACGAAGTTCTGGCTTTCACCGATCCGCGCCTCGAGCTCGCCCGGCTTGAAGCCGAGCGACTTCGCGAGCTTCGCGCGCACAACGGGGTCGGCGTCCATGTCCTTCGGGATCGCCCACAGTGATGGCACCGGAATACTCGCGGCGAGGATCAGGCCGTTGCGATCGAGAATGCGGCCGCGGCTCGCCGGCAGCTCGAGCGTGCGCGCGTAACGCGCCTCGCCCTGGCGCAGGAAGAACGGCGCATCGATGATCTGCACGAACAAGGCGCGCCCGAGGAGGACGCAAAACGACGCGCCGACAAAGGCGACAAGCAGCTTTGAGCGCCACGGTGGCGTCTTCGACGCGAGCAGCGGGCTCGAGCCATAGACGACGCCGCGCACGCCGCCTCGCTGGCCGCCGTTGCCGCTCTTCGCGCCGCGCTGTGGTTTGCTCATTGCGAGCCTCCGGCAACGCCTCTGGGCCCCGACGACGGCTCCGCGCCAGGCTCGACGCCTGTGTCTGTCGAGGCGGACCGCCCGGCGCCTATTTCAGAAGCCGCGGCACGCGCATAGGTGACGTACTGCGTGACAGCCGGCGTGGCGGTGCGCATGCCGAGTTGGCTGCGTGCAACCGCTTCCACGCGCGACGGTGTCGCCTGCGATTGCTTCTCGGCGTTCAGGCGATCGAAGTCAATTTCGAGTTGGTGCGCCTCGTGCTGTGCCTTGTCGATCTGCGTGAACAGGCGCCGCGCGTCGTAGCTCACACGCACAAGGAAGATGCTGCTCACGAGCAGCGCAAGCAGCAGCAGCAAGTTCAGCCGCGTCACGCTGCCGCTCCCACGGGCACGCTGGTGCGCTCGGCAACACGCATGATCGCCGAGCGCGCGCGTGGGTTGGCGCGCAACTCGGTGTCCCCGGCCCGCACGCGCGAGAGTGCATTCAGACGCACCGGCGCCGGCTCGGCAAACGGCGCGCGACGGTCGTACACCGACTTGCTGTGGCGCGCGATGAAAGTCTTGACGATCCGGTCTTCGAGCGAGTGGAAGCTGATCACGACCAGCCGCCCGCCCGGGCGCAACAGAGCGAGCGCCGCATTCAGCCCTTGTTCGAGCTCCTCAAGCTCGGCGTTGACGAAAATCCGAAGAGCTTGAAATGTGCGCGTTGCAGGGTTCTGGCCCGGCTCGCGGGTCTTGACCGCACCAGCCACGACGTGGGATAGCTCTGATGTGGTTCGAACCGCGTGCCCGCCCTCGCGGCGAGCAACAAGCGCCTTTGCAATCGAAACAGCAAACCGTTCTTCGCCGTAGTCACGTATCACCTCCGCAATCTGTTGTTCGCCGGCCCGGGCCAGAAAGTCCGCCGCGCTCTCGCCGCGGCTCGTGTCCATGCGCATGTCCAGCGGGCCGTCGAAACGGAAGCTGAAGCCGCGCGCGGGGTTGTCGATCTGCGGGCTCGAGACACCGAGGTCGAGCAGCACGCCGTCGACCTGCGCGATGTCGAGCGCGGCAAGTTCCTCCGCCATGCGGGCAAAGCGCGCGTGGCGGATCGAGAAGCGTCCGTCGGCGATTCGCTCGTCACCTGCTTGCGCCGCGGCGATCGCCTCCGGATCGCGATCGAAGGCGACGAGCCTTCCTGCAGGCGAAAGTGATTCGAGCAGGCGGCGCGAATGCCCGCCGCGGCCGAAGGTGGCATCGACATAGATGCCGTCGGCGTCGGTCAGCAGCGCATCGGCCGCCTCGACCAGCAGCACCGTCGTGTGTTGCCAGGCAGCAGATGGCGGCCGCGTGACCATCAGAAGCTGAATTCCTTGAGCGCGTCGGGCATTTCCGACTGCATCACCTGTGCCTCGTGCGCGGCATAGGCGGCGGCATCCCACAGCTCGAGGTAGCTGCCCATGCCGAGCAGCATCACATCGCGCGTGAGGCCGGCCGACGCGCGCAATTCGGGGGACACCAGCACACGCGACGAAGCGTCGATCTCGACGTCCATCGCGTTGCCAAGGAAGACGCGCTTCCAGCCGCTGACGGCCATCGGCAGTGCGGCGACGCGATCACGAAAGCCTTCCCAGGCAGGACGCGGAAAGACCATCAAACAACCCTGCGGATGCTTGGTCAGCGTCAGTTGTCCGCCAGCGGTGGCCTGCAGCACGTCACGATGGCGCGCCGGCACCGTCACCCGGCCTTTGCCATCGAGCGTCAGCGCCGATGCGCCCTGAAAAACGAAATTCGCCACCCCACCTCCGCCGACGCCCGTGGCCTGATCCGCCACAAAAATGCACTTTTCGCCACTTTAACGCAACGATTTCGGGGAAGCAACGCGGATGGGAGGAAATTTCAGTGAAATCAAATACTTACGTGATGTTTTGAAAACCAGATATGTGCGAAAACTTACACAGAAATAAAGACTTGCAGATGGCAATAGAAGTGATGGATGAGATTTGACCCCCGGGGAAACCACGAGGGAGGCGTACGACACCACGCTGGCCGAGTCGTTCCGATCGGTCCTCGGTGCGCAGGCATCGCTGAAAACCAAGGGCGCGCTGAAAGGCGACATCGCGCCGCCCGCGGCTCTATGCGCGGTGCGTCCGATTCACCCCCGGCGGCATATGCCCCGCAGCGTCCCAGATCGCTGCGTCGAACCACCGGTCACCACGCAGATAGGCAACGAGCATTTCGATCGAATCCACACCCCAGAACATCCGGCCGTCGACCTCGATCGTCGGCACACCGAAGATGCCACGTGCGGCGGCGGCTGTCGTCGCATCTCGAAGTGCATGGCGCACGGCCTCTCCTTGCGGGTCGCGCGCAGGTTGCAGCGCGGCGCCGAGCGCCACAAGTCGCGCCGCGTCGTTCGCGTCCCCGCCGCCGTGCCAGACGTGATGGAACAATCGCTCGCAGACGCGCCGGCTCGGCGTGGCGAGACGCGCGCCGTCACCGATCTCGGGCGCACACGCGAGGGCAAGGCGCAGCAGCGGGAGCGGATTGAACGGATGCTGCGCCGGCAGATCGAAGCGCACGTCTTGGCGGTGGGCGAGCCACGCGACCTGGCGGTAGGTCCAGGCGCGCTTGGGCTCGATCTCAGCCGGCCCGATGTTGCCCCAATGCTTGAGCAGGCCGGCGAACAGCAGCGGCTGATAGCTCACCTCGACCGACAGACCAACGAGCGCCTGCGGCAGCCGCTCGAATGCGAGATAGGCGTAGGGCGAGACGACGTCGAAGCAGAAGCGCAGATGCTTCATCGCCGATCCCGCGCCGCGACGCGCAGCGCGCCAGCGGTTTCGCGACGTTGAGCCAGCCGATCGATCACCGCACGCTTGTTCACCTCATCCAGCGCGGACCACGTCCCGATCTCGGCCAGCGTGCGATAGCAGCCCAGGCACCAGCCGGTGTGCTCATCCATCTTGCAGACGTTGTTGCACGGACTCTCGACGGGCGCGCCGTTCATTCGGTCACGTCCTCGACCGGCGCGCCGGTGAGTTCGACGAGTTGCGCCGGCGTCAGCAGGAACACGCCGTTCGGATGCCCGGCCGCGGCCCAGATCGCATCAAAGCGGAACAGTTCGCGGTCGATCAGCGTCACCGGTAGTGTGAGATGGCCGACCGGCGCAACACCGCCGATCGTGAACGAGGTTGCACCCTTCACGAAGGCCGCATCGGCGCGGCCAACGGGCCCGACACGCGCCGCGACCTTCGCCTCGTCGACCCGCTTGTCGCCCGAGGTGACGACAAGCACCGCAGCATCGTCACTACGGCGACGAAAGACGATGCTCTTGGCAATCTGCCCAACGACCACACCGAGCGCATCAGCCGCCTCCTGAGCGGTGCGCGCCGAGATGCTGAGGAACACCGGTACATGCGGATGGCCGCGCGCAGCGAGCACATCACTGACGCGCCGGAAGCCTTCGGGCCGATCCTGCGGCCGATCAGCCTGGGACTCGGCTGCGCCGTTGCTCACTGGACGACCCTCCGCGCCGAGCGCTCGGAGATGAGCATTTGGGAGCGGCCTGTCCCGCTCATACCACGGCGGCCGCCGCCGCGCGCTTCGCAAGCAGCGCATTGCCTGAGCGCGAAACGGGCTTCCTGCCGAGTACGTCGGAGATGTACTTCGCCGCATCGACGAGCGCATCGAGATCGATGCCGGTCTCGATGTCGAGGCCGCGCAGCATGAAGAGCACGTCCTCGGTGGCGACGTTGCCGGTCGCGCCCTTCGCGTACGGGCA
>JBDTSN010000213.1:0-4886 GCA_039931145.1 Burkholderiales bacterium
GTCGGGCTGCCGACGACGACGACCACATCCACCTGCGGGCTGAGGAGCTTGACCGCGTCCTGGCGATTCTGCGTCGCGTAACAGATGTCCTGTTTCTTCGGTTCGCGAACGTTCGGAAAGCGCCTTTTCACAGCGGCGAGGATCTCGGCCGCGTCGTCCACCGACAGCGTCGTCTGCGTCACGACGGCAAGCCGATCCGGCAGGGTGACCGCGACGCGCGCGACGTCGCTCACGTCCTCGACAAGGAAAATGCCCTCGGCCAACTGCCCCATCGTGCCTTCGACTTCGGGGTGCCCCTTGTGGCCGATCATGATGAATTCGTAGCCTTCCTTGTGCAGCTTGGCGACTTCGACGTGCACCTTGGAGACGAGCGGGCACGTCGCATCGAACACCGCGAAGCCACGCTCTGCCGCTTCATGGCGCACCGCCTGGCTCACGCCGTGAGCCGAGAAGATGAGCGTCGCGCCGGGTGGCACGTCGGCCAGATCCTCGATGAAGATCGCGCCCTTGGCCTTCAGGTCTTCCACAACGTAGGTGTTGTGCACGATCTCGTGGCGCACGTAGATCGGCGCACCGAACTTCTTGAGCGCGCGCTCGACAATCTCGATCGCGCGATCGACGCCGGCACAAAAGCCGCGCGGCTCGGCGAGCAACACATCGGCGATGCCGCCTTGCTTCGCACCATCGCCTGGACCAACGCTCGCGTCGTTGTTCGCTTCGCCGCGAGCGGGTGGTTGAAATCAAACAGCAGCCAGTCGTCGCCGACCTCGCGCACGACGCCGCCGTAGGAGCCTCTGCCGTCGGGCGTCGGAAACTCGACCACGTCACCGATCGCGTGCGTTTCCTCGTCGTCGCCGAGTTCGTCGAGCAGCGAGCGCTTCACACGCTGCAGCAGATCGGAGTTGCGTTCGCCGAAGACTTCGCCGGCCGCCAGATCAAAGCGCGTGCGCGTGCCTTCCGCGAGCCCGATCAATCGCGCTTCCATTGCGGACGCGAGCTCGCCGGTGCCGAGCGTCAGCGTCGCCGGCCCTTCGTTGAACGTATTGACGACATCGGCGCCATCAGCCTGCGCGAGGCGGTAGTGCAGGGTCAGGAACGACCCCGGTTGAATGACATTCAAGGCGCTTTTCCGTTGTGTTGCAGTGGGTCGAAGCCGGGCTTCGATAGACTGCAGCATTTTAGGCGCAGCCCCAATGCCCTCCGGGCACTGCGCCATGCCACCATGACGATCAAAGACCTTCCCGCCGCATTGCGCCCGCGCGAAAAGCTGCTCGCGCATGGCGCGGCGGCGCTCGGCGACACGGAGTTGCTTGCGCTGCTGCTGCGCACGGGCCTGAAGGGCGTGGGCGTGCTGCAACTCGCAGAACAGATGCTGACGGCATTCGGCGGCATTGGCGGGCTGCTCAACGCGAGTGCGGCGGACTTGAAGCGGATCAAGGGTCTCGGGCCGGCCAAGCGCGCGGAACTCGCTGCCGTGCTCGAACTCGCACGCCGATCCATGGTGCATCAGTTACGCGAGCAGCCAGTATTCGATACGCCGGGGCGCGTCAAGGACTATCTGCGACTGCGCCTCAGCGCGTTGCGGCACGAGGTGTTCGCCGTCCTCTTTCTCGACGCGCAGCATCAACTGCTGCAAATGGACGAGATGTTTCGCGGAACGCTGACGCAGACGAGTGTCTATCCACGCGAGGTCGTCAAGCGTGCGCTGGAGACGAATGCGGCGGCCGTCGTCTTCGCGCACAACCACCCTTCGGGCGCGGCCGAGCCGTCGCGTGCCGACGAGTTTCTGACCCAGACGCTCAAGAGCGCGCTCGCGCTTGTCGATGTGCGCGTGCTCGACCATCTCGTCGTCGGGCACACGGACGTGGTGTCGTTCGCCGAGCGGGGACTGCTGTGAAGCGCGACACGTCGACGCCGCAACACGCTCCGCTCGTTGCCGATTCGGCGCGCGGCCTGGATGCACTGGGCGCGGTTCGCGCCGAGCTGCAACGCCGCGAACGTGAGCACGCGCAGCGCGAAGCGCTTGCCCTCGCCGCGCGCGAGCGTGAGCACGAAGCGGGATCGCTCTTCTCCCGCAGCGTCGGTGCAGTCACCGCGCTCGCGAGCGTCGAGCGCGCCGAACTTCGCGCAACGCCGCCCGCGGCCGAGCCGCGCCAGCGCGAACGCGACGAAGCTGCCGCGTTGCGCGCCACACTCTCCGACGAGTTCGACGTCGACACGCTGCTCGAAACCGACGAGGCGCTCTCGTTTCGCCGCCCGGACATCGGGCCCGATGTGGTGCGCAAGTTGCGCCGCGGCGGCTGGGTGATTCAGGCGCAGATCGATCTGCACGGTCTGCGCCGCGACGAAGCTCGCGAGCAGCTTGCAGCGTTCCTGCGCGAGGCAGCGCGCCAGGGCCTGCGCTGCGTGCGCGTGGTGCACGGTAAAGGCAATGGATCGCCTGGGCGCGAGCCGGTCTTGAAGCAGCGCGTGCACAGCTGGCTGGTTCAGAAATCGTCCGTGATTGCCTTCACCCAGGCGCGTGCCGCGGAGGGCGGGAGCGGCGCGCTCGTCGTTCTGCTCACACCGAAATCGGCGTCGAAGACGGGGCGCTGACAGTAGTCACCGCCTGGTAGTCACCGCCTCACGATGGTGATTCGCCGCGCACAGCAACGCAGCGGTTCAAAGCCTCTGAATGAATGCGGCGCGCCCGAGCGGGTGCGTCGGACTTATTCGCAGGCGCTCAGGGCGCGAGGCGGACCGCAATCGCGTTGACCGCGAGCGCGGCGGGAGAGCCGGGATAGACATCGAGCAGCAACTGGCGCTTCTGCACCGCTTCGCGCACCGTCTTGTCGGCCGGCACGGCGCCAATCAGCTCGAGCGTCACCGGACGCCTCGCATCCGGATTGACGAAGCGATCGACGACGCGCTGCAACTGCGCGCGCACCGTGCGCCCTTCGCCGAGCTGGCTGACCTGATTCACGATCAGGCGGATCGGCCCGCGTTGCTGCTGCGACGAAAGCACCTTGATCGTTGCGTAAGCGTCGGTCAGCGAGGTCGGCTCCGAGGTGACGACGAGTGCGACCTCGTCGGCGAGCGAGACGGCGAACAGCACGACGTCGGAGATGCCCGCGCCGGTATCGAGCAGGATGCGATCAAAGCGCGGCGCGACGGTCTTGATCACGTCGAGCAACTGATCGCGCACCTCGGGCGTGAGGCGTGAATACTCGACCATGCCCGAGCCCGCGAGCAACACCGAAAATCCGCCCGGCGCCGGCACGATCGCGTCTTCTAGCGCCGCCTTGCCGGTAAACACATCGTGCAAGGTGACCTTCGGGACGAGGTTCAGCACGACATCGAGGTTTGCGAGGCCGAGGTCAGCGTCAAGCACCAGCACGCGCTCGCCTCGTCGCGTCAGCGCCGCTGCGAGGTTCGCCGCCAGAAAAGTCTTGCCGACGCCGCCCTTGCCGCTCGTCACAGCGAGGATGCTCGCGCGCTTCGCGTCGGGTGCCGCCACTCTTTCGGCTTCGGGCGGGGGTTTCGCGTCGGGTGGATTCATTCGGGTTCTTCAAACTGGGTGATGCTGAACAACAGGCTCTTCTCTTCGGCACTGACCTGCGACTGCGGCGGCTCATCGATGCAGGCACGGTTGCGCCCTTCCCCCTTGGCGCGAAAGAGTTGCTGGTCGGCGCGTTCGAGCCAGAGCGCGGCGGTCGATCTCACCCATTGCGGCGCGAACGCTCCGCCAAGGCTGATCGTCACTGCGACTGGCGTGCCACCGTCGATCATGACCGGCTGCTGCTCGACCCGATGCCGGATGCGTTCGGCAACCGCCAGGCCGAAAGCCGGTGCGCAATTGGGCAGGATGATCGCGAACTCCTCGCCGCCGTAGCGCGCGACGGTGTCCATCGGCCGCACGCACTCGAGCAGGCGCTGCGCGACTGCCTTAAGCACTTCGTCGCCCGCGCCGTGGCCGTGGCTGTCGTTGACGCGCTTGAAGTGATCGATGTCGGCCATCAGCACGAGTGCCGGTTCGCCGGCACGTGCGACGCGGTCAATCTCTCGATCGAGGGCGATTGCAAACTGGCGCCGGTTCGCGAGGCCCGTCAGCGCGTCGCGGCTGGAGAGCTCGCACAAGCCGTCGATCACGGCCTGCGGCCAAGCCGGATCGTCGCGCCCAGGGAGCACGCAGCCCGCCTGTTGCAGCAATTGCAGCGCCGCCTCGAGTTGCAGCGGCGGCGGTTCAGGCGGTTCAGGCGGTTCAGGCGACACAGGCAGGCGCTGGTTCGATTCGCTGGACGCGGGCGCCTCAGGGTGGCGGTGCGGGGTTGACGCGAGCCCCATCGGGGCCGAGAGGGACCGAGGCTTGCCCTCGGCAAGGCTCGCAGCGGGGCAGTCTAGCAGCGCTGCCTGTCAGCGGCGGAGCGAAACAAGCCTGCTTTTGTCGCCCAGTTGCGCCCGTGCGCCGGCTCAAGAAGCGCGCAGGATGGGCCGATATCAACGCAGCCCCGCATCACGTCCGCATTCGCCCACATCTGCAACCACCCAGCGTCACCCCAGCATGAGCGCCGTCCTGTCCGCGATCGATGACTTCGTTGCCGCCAGTGCCCCGATGTCGCTGACCTGCACGTCGGAGTTCAACTTCGGCGCCGGCGACTTCGAGCGCGTGCGCCGCCTGATCTACCAGCGCGCGGGCATCAGCCTCGGCGCCGGCAAGCAGGCGATGGTCTACAGCCGCCTGTCGCGCCGTCTGCGCGAGACGGCGCACGCCTCCTTCAGCGACTACCTTCAGTGGCTCGAACACGGCGGCGCCGGCCCGGAATGGCAGGAGTTCGTCAACTGCCTGACGACAAACCTGACGTCGTACTTCCGCGAAGATCATCACTTCGACGCGCTCGCCGAGGAAC
>JBDTSN010000214.1:0-4885 GCA_039931145.1 Burkholderiales bacterium
TCAGGTGCACGTCGCCGGGGCGCAGGCCCAGCCAGTACATCGTCGACAGGTGCCCCACCGGGTAGCTTTGATGGCTGTGCAGCACGAGCTTCGGTTTTGAGGTGGTGCCCGAGGTGAAGTAGAGCAGCAGCGGATCGGTGGCCCGGGTCGGGCCGTCAGCCTTGAATTCGATAAGCGCGCGCTGGCTGTCGTCGAAGTTCGTCCAGCCCGCCACCGGCGCGCCGACAGCAACGCGCGTGAAGCTGCCTTCCAGCGGCGCGAACTTCGAAGCCAGTGCGCTGCCAGCGATCACATGCTTGACACGGCCGCGCTCGAAGCGATCACGCAGGTCTTCGGTGCTCAGCAGCGAAGTCGCCGGGATGACGACCGCGCCGAGCTTGATCATGGCGAGCAGGGCTTCCCACAATGCCAGCTCGTTGCCCAACATCAGCAGCACACGATCGCCGCGCTTGACGCCCAGGCCGCGCAGGTGGTTGGCGACTTGGGCCGAGCGCTTCGACAGTTCGGCGAAGCTGCGTTTCACCTCGCTGCCGTCCTCGCCGACGATGTGCAGCGCCGCAGCATCGGCGAACGCGGCATCAGCGGCCAGCGCGTCGAAATGATCCAGCACGAAGTTGAAATGCTCGAGCTGCGGCCAGCGGAATTCGCGAACCGCGGCGCTTTGGTCATCGCGCAGTTTCAACAGCAGTTTTCGGGCAGTCTGGAAAGTGGCAGGTGCGTTCATGGCTCGACGTTGGTAGTTGAGAAATGGCGGTGATGCCTCGCTTTGCACATCATGCCGCGTGCAAGCCGATCGTGCTGGGTTATGAGGTTTCTCCCCGTGCCGCCCTACGCCCCTGTCATCTCGAGCAAACCAATTCCCGGTTGCCGCCAACTTCCGAAGTAAGAACCCGAGCAAACCGACGCTCCGCCGGCTGACCATTGGGTTCGCGTTGACGCCGCAGCGAGCCAGTCAGGCCCCTGCGCATTGATACCTCGGGTCAAGCACCCGGTGCGACCGCAGACAATACGATCGCATTGAAGACGCGTAAACCACCACCGGCTCCCATCCCGCAGACACGCTTCGGTCGGTTCGCCCGCATGGGCATGGCCGCAGGCGGGCTCGCGGTGGGCGCCGCGGCGCTGGGGCTCAAGCGCTTGGCGCGAGGCGAAGCGCCGGACTTTCGTGGCGCGCTGCTTTCTGCCCCCAATGCCAAGCGGCTCACCGAGCGGCTCGGGCGGCTGCGCGGGGCGGCGATGAAGATCGGGCAGATGGTCTCGATGCAGGGCGAAGACCTGCTGCCCGCCGAGTTCGCACAAGCACTTTCAGCGTTGCGCTCGCAGGCCGCGCCGATGCCGTCGCAGCAACTGCACCGCGTGCTCGGGCGTGAATACGGCGCGGGTTGGCAACGCCGCTTCACTTCCTTCGACCCCGAGCCGGTCGCCGCCGCGTCGATCGGGCAGGTGCATCGCGCAACCGCCGCGGATGGGCGCGACCTCGCGCTCAAGATCCAGTATCCCGGCGTGGCTCGCTCGATTGCCAGCGACGTCGACAATGTCGCGGCACTGCTGCGCTTGTTCAATCTGTTGCCGATCGATCTGGACGTTGCCGGCATCGCCGACGAAGCCAAGCGCCAGCTGATGCAGGAGGCCGACTACCTGAGCGAGGCGCGCTTCCTCGACGGATTTCGTCTGTTGGTGGCGGACGAGCCGGCACTCCTCGTGCCACGCGTGCACCATGATCTGACGACGACCAGAATCCTGGCGATGGATTTCATTGAGGCCGAGCCCCTGGACGGGGTAGCGACGCTGCCGCAAGGCCGGCGCAATGCCGTCGGTGCGTTGATCGAGCGGCTGCTGTTTCGCGAACTGTTCGAGTTCCGGATGATGCAGACCGACCCGAACTTCGCGAACTATCTTTACCAGCCCGAGGGCGGTCGGGTGGTGCTGCTCGATTTCGGGGCGACCCGCCAGTTCGACGCCGAATTCGTGGCGAACTACGCGCGCATCAGCCGGGCCGTGATCGACGGCGATCGGGAAGCCATCGCGTGCGAGGCGGTGCGCATCGGCTATGCGGCAGCAGACGATGCGCCCGAGCGCCTCGAGGCCGTGGTCGACATGTGTCTGTTGGCGTGTGAGCCGCTGCGCCACGTTGGACGCTATGACTTCGGTGCGTCGGACCTGCCCGTTCGGATCCGCAATCTCGCCTTCGAACTTGCGGTGCGGCGACGGCTGTTGCGCACACCACCGCCAGAGACCTTGTTTCTGCACCGCAAGCTTGTGGGCTCGTTCCTGTTGCTGGCGAGACTGGGTGCGAAGGTCGATGCGCGGTCGCTGATCCTGCCGTTCCTGCCGAAGTAACAAGCGACGCGACCTGGTTGCAGGTGCTGCCAGCAATCGCACCAGACCTGCGCTACGACAAGCTCGATGGTGTACAGGACGGCGGGATGGCGATGTTGAGGCCTCGTTGGACAAGACTGGAGGTTGCGCCCGCTCAAGAACCGTGATTCACTTCATGACAAACGACTGAAGTCGAGTATCGAAGGACGTCCATGGCCGGCAGAAAGCTCAAGATCCTGGTCGCTGGTGGGGTCGACACAAAGGATGAGAAGGCGCTTTCGCGACCGGCAGGTGATGTTTGCCAGTTCGCCGAGGAATTGGCGCGCGAGGTCATCCGGCAGGGCCACGGTTTGCTGAATGGCTGTCGAACAGATATTGATGCGGCGGTAGCGGCAGCAGCACACAAGGAGCTTGTTCTTGCCAAAGCCAGCGCCGAAGAAGTACGGCGCCGGCTGGTTTGCTACGTCAATCAGGGCATGAGGCCTGTCCACAACTTTGGCGCAGTCATGGAGTCCGAACTCGTCGACTGGGAACTAGGGGGGCCGGGGTTGACTGCGCCGGAGATCATCCACTATGCCGATGTCGTCATCATTCTCGGTGGCTTCCGAGGCACATACAGGGCGGCGAATTGGGCGCGGATCGAACGCAAGCCGATTCTCGCGTTGTCGCTATTCGGCGGGGCCGCCAAGGAGATCTGCCTTGAAGAGGCCAAACGCGTGGATGCCACCTACGGTGGCGGTGTCACCAAGCAGGACTACGAGGCGGTTCTGAAATCGCTCTCCAACGACTGGCCCACGCTGGCTGCTCAGACTGTCAATCTTGCTGAACGAATGGCGACCAGCCGCGAGGTGTTTGTCATTATGTCGTTCGCCGAGTCGCCGCAGTACAAGGACCTCTACGTCGCTGTCACGAAGGCGTGCTCGCAGTTTGGCTACATCGCGCAACGTGTCGACGAATCGAACGACCACAAGCGAATCATCCCGGAGATCATCCGTGGCGTTCGACAGGCGGCATTCGTGGTCGCCGATGTTACGGAGGACAAGGCGAACGTTTACTGGGAACTGGGGCTGGCCACCGGCATGGACAAGCACCTCATCATGGTGGCACGGAAAGGGACCAAGCTGCCATTTGACGTGAATGACGTGCCGGTACTCTTCTGGGAGAGCTTCTCCGAGTTCGAGACTGCCCTCGCAAAGCGGATCGAACGTATTGCGAGCCATCAGGGACGAGCCTGACGATGAACTCGACAAGAAACAGCCGGTCAGCGCCGTCGATGCGGGGGATGCTCGACGACGTCGATCCTTGGTTCCGCGCGCAGCCCGCCTCTCGCCTGGTTGGTTGGCGGATACTTGTCCGCGGTATACCCGCGACACGACCCAGAGACGCTCATGTTCCGCATCGCATCAGTCCCACGCACATCATGGCCCGCGCTGGCAGCCTTCATGTTCGAGGCGAACCTCCGGCCTGACGGCCGCGTGCGCTGCCTGCACACCGAGCATGGGCCCAGCGCGCAGACGCATGCCGACGAGATGCTCGCGCTGCCCGAAGACGAAGCGCTGTTTCTTGCTGCGCACGATGCCCAAGGCGGCTGGCTCGGCGCCATCGGTGCCGCGTTCGACCCAGCGCTGCGACGCGCCTGGGTGCGCGGGCCCTTGCTCGCACCGTCGGCGGCTGTACCCGCAGCGCTGCAGCGCGCGTTGATCGATGCGCTGTTGGAGGCCCTGCCGGCAGTCGATTGCTTCGACACCTTCGCACAGGCCGACGAAACGCCGCTGCTGGAGGTCTTCGCCGGCGCCAGCTTCGAAGATCGGCTGATCAACCATGTGCTGTGCGCGCAGCGGCCGCCGCAGCCACCGGCCTGGCCCGCGTCGGTGGTCGACACGGCTGAGCTCGACGACCGCGGTGCGGCTGCGGCGCGCGCGGCGCAATTGCATGCCCAGGCCTTCCCCACCGGCCACCTGACACCGCAGACGCTGCTGGACAGCCGCGACGACGATCATCATCTGTTCGTCGGCCGCGCCGGCGAGGCCGTGATGGGCTATGTCTACCTGCAGCATGACCGCCACGAGGGCGACGCCTACATCGATTTTCTCGCCGTCGATGCTGACGCTCGCCGCCGTGGTGTCGGCCGCGCGCTGCTCGATGCGGCGCTGCACTGGGCCTTTGTCGAGCGCAAGTTGGAGCGCGTCAACCTCACAGTGCGCAGTGACCGCGCGCCTGCCCTGGCGCTATACCACGGCGCAGGCTTTGTCGAGGTGGCCGCAGGCCGACACCTGCGCATGGAGCGCAGCGCGCCGCACGGCCAGCCGCTGAGCCCGTAGCGGCCGCGTCGTCAGCGGCCGCGCAACGCAATCACCAGGCCATCGCGGCATCGCTGGCGCTGGCGGCCAGCACCGCGCTTCTGATCACCTTCTGCGTCACGTCGACACAGGCCCAGATCGTGGCGGACTGACCCTGGCGCATCTCGGGTCTGGCGTTGGCTTTGCCGGCGGATGCCGTGCTGTGACTGGTGCAAGTCTAGAGCCCATGGGCCGATGCGCTACGCTCACCCGATGACTGAAGAGCT
>JBDTSN010000215.1:0-4881 GCA_039931145.1 Burkholderiales bacterium
GTTGCAGGTGAAGCTCGTGCCGCAGAAGTGAAGGGGCCGTCAGCGTTCTACATTTGGCCTTGAAGTGGAAGGACAACCCCAGCTTCGCAAGCAGCCCTGGAGGTTGCTCGCGCACTGCGGGCGAGGCTGCTTGCAGCAGCGGTCTGACTTGCCAGCAATCAGCCCCCTTTGACCGAACCATGTGGGTCGTCGGGCGCCATGGGCTGACCTAACGCGCGGGGTGGCATCCTTGAATGCCGAGCAAAGCCAGACTAGACTTGGTCTGAGCTTAATTTGGAGGCCGCCATGGAAACCGTGAACATCTACGACGCCAAGACCCGACTGTCCCAGCTGGTTGACAAGGCCGCGTCGGGAGAGGACGTCGTGGTCAGTCGCAACGGAAAGCCGCTGGTGCGGATCACTCGGCTCGAGGTGCCCAAGCGCCGAATCAAATTTGGCGTGCTCAAGGGCAAGCTAGAAGTCCCGGCGGACTTCGATGCGCCATTGCCGGATGAAGTGCTGGCGGGCTTCGAGGGGCGCTGATGCGCCTTCTACTGGACACCCACATCTTCCTGTGGGCGGTGGCAGGGTCACCCCTGCTGAAGCCGGCCGCAAGGCGTTTCATTGAGAACGCCGATGAGGTCTTCGTTTCCGCCGCCTCGATCTGGGAGATCGCCATCAAGGCACGCCGGGGCAAGATCGAAGCCGACCCGCATGTGCTGGTTGCGGCGATCGACGCGAGCGGGTTCGTCGAGCTTCCCGTCAGCGCGGCGCATGCCGCGGCAGTGGCACGGCTCGAGCTCCACCACAACGACCCCTTCGACCGGCTGCTGATTGCGCAGGCGCTGGCCGAGCCACTCAAGCTGGTGACCGCCGATGAAGTGTTGGCGAAATACAGCGACCTTGTTCTCCTTGTCGGAGACATTGGAGGGTCATGACGTGCCGCACCACGCCGCCTTCGATCCGGCTGCGAACTGCGAGTGAAGTTCGTGCCGCAAAAGTGAAAGCGCTGTTGGCATCCAGCGCCTGGCCTTGGGGCGCTTGCTCCGCCTCGGCCAGGATCAGTCTGCGACAGAGGTGCGGATCAGGTAGTCAAAGGCCGACAGCGCGGCCTTCGCGCCGTCGCCCGCCGCGATGATGATCTGCTTGTAGGGCACGGTCGTCGCGTCGCCCGCGGCAAACACGCCGGGAACATTGGTGGCGCCTCTGGCGTCGACGATGATCTCGCCGTACCGGCTGAGTTCAACGTGGCCCTTGAGCCACTCGGTGTTGGGCACCAGGCCGATCTGCACGAACACGCCGGCCAGTGCCAGGCGCTGCTCGGCGCCGCTGCTGCGCTCCTTGAACAGCAGGCCGTCGACCTTCTGGCCGTCACCGGTGATCGCGGTGGTCTGCGCGTTCACGTGCACGGTCACGTTCGGCAGGCTGTGCAGCTTCTTCACCAGCACCGCGTCGGCCTTGAGCTGATCGGCGAACTCCACCACGGTGACGTGGCGCACGACGCCCGCCAGGTCGATCGCGGCTTCGACCCCTGAGTTGCCGCCGCCGATCACGGCGACGCGCTTGCCCTTGAACAGCGGGCCGTCGCAGTGCGGGCAATAGGCGACGCCCTTGTTGCGGTACTCGGCCTCGCCGGGCACGTTCACGTTCTTCCAGCGCGCGCCGGTCGACAGGATGACCGAGCGGCTCTGCAGCACGGCGCCGTTGTCGAGCGTCACGCGGATGTTGCCGCCGGGCTTCGATGCGGCCTCCAGCGCGGTGACGCGCTGGCCGTTCATGATGTCGACGTCGTAGGCGCGGGTGTGGGCTTCCATCGCGGTCGCGAACTTCGGGCCCTGAGTTTCCAGCACCGAGATGAAGTTCTCGATACCCAGCGTGTCGAGCGTCTGGCCGCCAAAGCGTTCAGCGACGATACCGGTGCGGATGCCTTTGCGCGCGGCATAGACGGCCGCCGAAGCACCGGCGGGGCCGCCACCGACGATGAGCATGTCGTACGGTGCCTTGGCGGCCAGCTTCGCGGCGTCGCGCGCGGCGCTGCCGGTATCGACCTTGGCCAGAATCTCGGCCAGCTCCATGCGGCCCGAGCCGAACGGCTCGCCGTTCAGGTAGACCGACGGCACGGCCATGATCTGGCGCTCGTCGACCTCGCCCTGGAACAGGCCGCCGTCGATGGCCACGTGCCGCACGCGCGGGTTCAGCACGGCCATCAGGTTCAGTGCCTGGACGACGTCGGGGCAGTTGTGGCAGGTCAGCGACATGTAGGTCTCGAAGACGAAGTCGCCGTCCAGCGCCCGGATCTGTTCGATCGTGTCGGCCTCGATCTTGGGCGGGTGGCCGCCGGCCTGCAGCAGGGCCAGCACGAGCGACGTGAACTCGTGCCCCATCGGGATGGCGGCGAAGCGCACGCCCATGTCGGCGCCAACGGGGGTGATCTGGAACGACGGGCGGCGTGCATCGCTGCCATCGAAGCGCGCGGTGACCTTGTCGTTGAGCGCCGCGATGTCGTTCAGCAACTCGCGCATCTCGGCCGAGGCCGGCCGGTCATCGAGGCTGGCGACGAGCTCGATCGGATGTTGGAGACGTTCTAAGTAGGTCTTGAGTTGAGCCTGAATGGCGCTGTCCAGCATGGGAGACTCCTTGATATGGCATGGGCGTTCCGGCCCGGTCGACAACGCCCACGGCGGGGCGCTGTCGACAAGGCCCGAACAGGGCTCTTGTCGTGGCGATGGAGCGGGCGCTCCACCGGTCAGTTCCGGGGGCAAGCCCCCTGCGCTTGAGCGCGCGGCGTCAGATCTTGCCGACGAGGTCGAGCGACGGCGTCAGCGTGGCGGCGCCTTCGTTCCACTTAGCCGGGCAGACCTCGCCCGGGTGCTTGGCGATGTACTGCGCGGCGCTGACCTTGCGCAGCAGCTCCTTGGCGTCGCGGCCGATGCCGTTGTCGTGGATCTCGCAGGCCTTGATCACGCCTTCCGGGTCGATCACGAACGAGCCGCGCAGCGCCAGGCCTTCGTCCTCGATATGCACGTCGAACATGCGCGTCAGCTTGTGCGTTGGATCGCCAACCAGCGCGAACTGCGACTTGCCGACGGCCGGCGACGTTTCGTGCCACACCTTGTGCGCGAAGTGGGTGTCAGTGGTGATGACGTAGACCTCGACCTCCTTCTTCTGGAAGGCGGCATAGTTGTCGGCCAGGTCCTCCACTTCGGTGGGGCAGTTGAAGGTAAAGGCGGCAGGCATGAAAACGAAGACCGACCAGCGGCCTTTGAGGTTCTGCTCGGTGACTTCGATGAACTTGCTGTTCTTGTAAGCCTGGACTTTGAAGGGCTGGACTGGGGTGTTGATCAGGGACATGTGAACGCTCCTTTGAGTTGAGGGGAAGGAAAGAACTTGCGGCTGAGAGAAGTGTGACGGCGTTTTGCCATATTCAAACTTGATTACGTTTATCACGTTGATGCACAAACTCTATGGCACCAGGGGCACGGCGCCGAGAATCGGGAGCGTGGCGAGCACCCGGGGCGGGCTCTGGGCGGCGGTTGCGGCGGGGAGACCGAGAGTGCGGTCCGGGCCGGGACCCATCGAGGGTCTGGAGTGGGCGCACGAGGAATCCGCGCCAGCACGCGTACAGGTCGGTGTCAGCCGGTGCGGTGAGCAGGGCGCCGCACGGCTTTGCGGCTCATCCCATCGGCCGCAGCCCGAAATCCCCCGCCAGCGCCCGCCACACGCGCTCCGCCGTCAGCGGCATCTGCACCCGCTCCGCATCGCGCCCAAGCCCCGCGCCCGCGAGCGCATCGACGACGGCGTTGACGACGGCCGGCGTCGCGCCGATCGTGCCGAGTTCGCCGACGCCCTTGGCGCCGAGCAGATTGGTGGTGCACGGCACCGAGGTGTCGAACACGGTCTTGAAGCCGATGAAGGTGTCGGCGTGCGGCAGCGCGTAGTCCATGAAGCTGGCGGTGACGAGCTGGCCGCTGTCGGCGTCGTAGATCACCTGCTCGCTCAGCGCCTGGCCGATGCCTTGCACCGCGCCGCCTTCGATCTGGCCGCGCACGATGCCGGGGCTGACGACGCGGCCGATGTCGTTCACCGACGCGTAGGCGGCAACCGCGACGACGCCCGTCGCGGGGTCGATCTCGACCTCGCAGACGTGGCAGGCGTTGGGCCAGCTCGGCGCGCCGGCCGTGGCGTCGCCCTGCACGGTGATGCGCGCGCTGGCCTGCCGTGCGGCGAGGTCGAACAGGCCGATGCCGACATCGGTGCCGATGACCGAGAAGCGCCCGGCGCGGTAGTCGATGTCGGCCGGCGCCACTTCGAGCGCTTCGCCGGCAAGCTCTTTGGCGTGCTCGACGGTGCGCTCGGAGGCCACCTGCACGGCAGCGCCGCCGGTGAAGAGCGAGCGTGAGCCGGCGCTGCCGAAGCCGTTCGCGCGGTCGGTGTCGCCCTGCACGATGCGGATGTTCTCGATCGGCACGCCGAAGACGTCGACCGCGAGTTGCGCGTAGCTCGTCGCGATGCCCTGGCCCATCGCCTGCGTCGCCGAGATCAGTTCGATGATGCCCTCGGGCAGCACGTTGACGGTGACGTTCTCGGCCAGTGACATGCCGCCGGTCCATTCCAGGAAGGTCGCGATGCCGCGCCCGCGCAGCAGGCCGCGGGCCTTCGATTGCGCGCGCCGCGCGTCGAAGCCGTTCCAGTCGGCAAGCGCGAGGCACTGGTCGAGCATCTTTTCGAACTCGCCGACGTCGTAGACCTGCGCCATCGGGCTGGTGTAGGGCATCTGCTCGGGGCGGATCATGTTGCGGCGGCGCAGCTCGGCCGGGTCAAGCTTGAGCTTGCGCGCGGCAGCGTCCATCAGCCGCTCGGTCAGGTAGATGGCTTCGGGCCGGCCCGCGCCGCGGTAGGCGC
>JBDTSN010000216.1:0-4880 GCA_039931145.1 Burkholderiales bacterium
AGACAGCCGCGACGCGCTCGAGATCACGCCGCTGCTGCTGCTCGGCCCGCCGGGCGTCGGCAAGACGCACTTCGCGCGCGAGCTGTCGGTGCTGCTCGGCACCGGCATGGGCTTCGTCTCGATGAGCAGCCTGACGGCCGGCTGGGTGCTCTCCGGCGCGTCGAGCCAGTGGAAGGGCGCGCGCCCCGGCAAGGTGTTCGAGACGCTCGTCGATGGCCAGTACGCGAACCCGGTGATGGTCGTCGATGAGATCGACAAGGCCGGCGGCGAACACGCCTACGACCCGCTCGGTGCGCTCTACAGCCTGCTCGAGCAAGACACCGCCGGCCACTTCACCGACGAGTTCGCCGAAGTGCCGGTCGATGCAAGCCAGGTGATCTGGGTCGCGACCGCAAATGACGCGCGCGCGATCCCCGAGCCGATCATCAACCGCATGAACGTGTACGAGGTGCGCTCACCCGATCGCGACGCGGCGCGCGGCATTGCGGCGCGGCTCTACCGCTCGATCCGCGCCGCGCACGACTGGGGCCAGCGCTTCGAGCCCGACGCGAGCGATGCGGTGCTCGACTGCATGAGCGAAATGGCACCGCGTGAGATGCGCCGCGCGTGGATGACGGCTTTCGGCAACGCCAAGCTCGACCATCGCGACCACATCCTGCCGCGCGACCTGCCCGAGCCGGCGCACAAGCGCTCGGCGATCGGCTTCGTGCAGTAGGGCGAATCCGGCCGAATCGGGCCACGGGCAGCGGCCGCCGCTCGCTGTCGACGCGCTTCGCAACGCATGGCGACGGGCGTGCGCAAAGCGGGCGCTCAAGGCAAGGGCATGGCCAGGCGAAGCTGGATGAAGTTCTGGCCCGGGTTGGGGAACTCCAGGTCGGCATTCGAGAAATGCTCGAAGCGCAATGTGACTTCATATTCGCGTGCCGCGCCGAAGAAGGTGCCGATTGCGATCTGGTCGCCGAAATTGAAGCGTGTCGAGAAGGTCCTGCCTTCGGTCACGTAGACCTTGTTCGAGTAGGTCGCGCCGATGCCGCCCTCGATGAACCAGGCTGCGCTGCCGCCCGCCGGCGTGTAGCGCACGACCGGCGTGAAACTGAGTTGCCCGAGATTGGAGTAGCCCACGCCATCCGCCGCCGCGTAGCGCCAGCCGGAGATCGCCGCCGCCCAGTAGCCGGAGACGACACCCGAGCCGAGCACCCACTGCCGTTTCCAGCGCCAGGCCAGACCCACGGTCGCCGCGTGGGTGCCCTCCGCGGCGCCGAGTTGCAGGAACGCCCCGGTAGGTGCGAATGACGACTCGGCGGCAGCCGCTTGCGTGGCCACCGCGACGGTGAGCGACACGGCAATGCGCGAGAGCGACACCAGGCACCTACCTTGAAGGCCCGCCAAGCAATTGCGTTCGTCGCTTGTGGCCAAGCCCGGCTCGCACATCGGCCAGAGCTTGCGCCATCGCAATGGACGCCGATCCGACAGCAGCGGCAAGGACCCGAAAGCAGACGTCATGGACGTCATCATTCGGCCAACTATTCCGGCGGGATAACCCAACACCCGCCGCCTACAGCTTCAGCGCCGACAACAACTCGTCTCGGCTCAGATTGAGACGATCGGCTGTCATGGACAGGATCGCCGCCAGGGTTCCAGTCTTGAGAACAGCATGCGCAGGAATCGTGAGGTGATGTTGCGGCTCGGAGTCGAGACTCATTCGAATGTGGCTACCTGATTGGCGACTGATCCGATACCCAAGGCGTGTCATCGCGCGGGCCAGATCGGCGCCCGACACGTCTCGAGGCAGCTTCAAATCGCGAGCACCTCATCCCGAACGAAATGCAGTCGAATCAACTTGGGCCGGTCTGCCGCATCGAAGTGACATGCCACCGCATCGCGTACTTGCGCATGCAACTCCTTGACCGAGTCGGCCTGCGTCACGATGCCATGCAGTGGCGCCGTTGCCACGAACCCGCCGTCAGCGGCCTCTTCGACGTTGAAAAGAACCTCGGTATCCATTCGCAACTTCCTGATTGTCCAGACCCAAATTTGCGGTGCACAGCGACCCGCAACCGCCCCAAGTCTATCGTCTTGCACGTTCGCGATTGAGCGCCAGGAGTCGGCGCAGGATTTCATCGTCGGGCATCGCGGCGCTGTAGTCGGCCCAGCCGTAGGCCGCGGCAACCGCGGCGTCGAGCGCCTCGTGCGCCTGTGCGAGCCAGGCGGGGCGTTGGTTATAGAGCTTGGTCAGCGTGCGCTGCGCGAGTTGCTTCTCGAAGCCGTCGCGCGCCAGGATGCGATCCGGATACGGCGAATGGTCCATGCCAAGCGGCACGACCTCGGGCTCGCGGTGAGTCCACTCGGGCGGGTTGAGCCAGCGTTCGCGCAGGTCGTCGAGGCGTTTCGCGGCGCGAGCGATCGCTTCGGCGTGGGGCCTGATTGCAGGCGGCAGGTCAGCGGGAATCAGCGCGCCGTCGGGCAGTGCTTCGGTGCGCTGGTGGGCGGTGTCGGCGGGGGTGAGGCCGGTGGGGAATGGGAAGGTCTCGAAGCAAGCACTTGTCGTGTAGACCGGGCGGTCTTCCAGCGTACTTCCGCGACGCAAAGCCCAATGGGTGTGAATTCGCGATGACACGAGGCCGAACGTCACGTCGTCTGCTCGCGGAATTGCAACGAGCTTGTGTTCAGGAGCGACGGACACCGGAAGCCACACGAAGCATCGATGCTTGGCAGTCTCGGAGGTCACGATGAATCGATCCAGCTTGTCCAATGCACGGCGCAACCCCGGCGGCGTCTCGCCATGACGCCACCAATATCGCGCCCGGCTGGCTCGGTGATTCTTGGCACGAAGCGGTTTGACGGCTTGCAGGACGTATTCGAACGGCCTCTCATACAGAGCCGCCTCGCCTTCACCCATCGTCGCGCCGAAGTCCACTGCCCAGCGATCGCCGGGCCGGCGCGTCACGTCGGCACCGTTCCAGATCGGCTTGAGCACGTCGCTGCTGGGCCGTCCGTTGGGATTGCCTCCGAGACGCAGCCAGTTGCGCGCGACGCCCGGTTCAACGGAGAACGGGCCGGCGAGGCAAAAGCCGAAGTACGTTGCGTAGGCGTTTTCCGCCAGCGGCTTGGCCTGGGTGAGGTCCAGCGCAGCAGACTCTTCGGCGTAGGCTTGCAAGTCGGCGTAGATACCCTGCACGTCCACCCCGTCGAGTCGCACATTCTGCGTCGCCATGCCGAAGCAGACCAGCGAGACGCGCACCGCAGCGCCTTCGTTGACCCATGGCATGTCGGCCCAAACTTCGAAGATGTGCGTGCTTTGCAATACACGCTGCAGCACCTCGCGACTGGCGCCCTGCCGGATGGAGTTGGTCGCCACGAGTCCAGCGGCTCCGAGGCCTGCGGTCGCGATGTACGAGCGTGCCTTCTCGAACCAGTAGGTTACGAGGTCGGCACCTCCAGGAACCCGGCCTTTGTATGCGGCGCGCAATGCTTCGGTGTAAGCGTCGCCCAACTCAGCACGCATCTTCTTGTCGCCCAGGAACGGCGGATTGCCTACGACGACATCCACCGTCGGCCACGCCGCCTCACTCCCGTCCGCATTCATCAACGCATCGCGGCACTCGATCTGATCGAGTGGGTCGAGCACCGGGTTCAATTTGAACGGGTAGCCGTGCTGGATGCGCCATTGCAGCTCGCCGATCCAGACCGTGACGCGCGCGAGTTCGGCGGCGTACTCATTGAGCTCGATGCCGCGCACGTTGGCCGGGCTGGTGTAGGCGTCGACCTGGCGCTGCAGGCCGAGCGTTTCGGCCTCGATGTTGGCCTGGTGCTCGATGTCCTTCAGTGTCTTCAGCGCGAGGTAGAGGAAGTTGCCGCTGCCGCACGCCGGGTCGAGCACGCGGTAGGCGCGCAGCCGCTCGAG
This sequence comes from Burkholderiales bacterium, assembly GCA_039931145.1. Lineage (GTDB taxonomy): Bacteria > Pseudomonadota > Gammaproteobacteria > Burkholderiales > Burkholderiaceae_C > CAIKUF01. Next base: position 3,905 of record JBDTSN010000216.1, read on the forward strand.
GAAGCCGACGAAAGCGGCGTTCGCCTTGCGCGTCTCGGCGTCGCCGGCGCGCTTGTGCTTGTGCATGTGGGCGGCGATCACCATCTTCACGCGCTCCCACTCAGCCTTCAGCGGGCGCTGCACGACGGGCTCGACGAGCCGCATGATGGTGACCGGGTCGGTGAATTGCGCACCGAGCTGGGCACGCAATCGCGGGTCGAGGCCGCGCACGAAGAGCGTGCCCAGGATGCTCGGGTCGATCGCGCTCCAGTCGAGCGCGGCGGCGTTGCGCAGCGCGGCCACATCCATCACGCCGAGCGCGGGCACTTCGATGCGCGCGAACAGGCCGCCGTTGAACCACGGGATGCTGTCGGCGCCAAAGAGGCCGCCGTCGCGCATGGCAGTGAACAGGCTTTGCAGGCCGCGCTGCAAGACCTCGGGGCCCGCGGCCTGGTTGCCGACGAGGCGCTCGAACAATCGCGCCGGCAACAGGCCAACGTCTTCGGCGAAAAAGCAGAACAGACACTGCGTCAGGAAGTGCGAGGTGAGTTCGGGTGAGACGCCGTCCGCGCGCAAGCGCTCGGCAGTGGTCGCGAAGGCATTCGCCGCCTCTTCGGTGATCTGGCGATTCGTGCGGCGAGGCTTGAAGCTCTCGGGCGCTTCGAAGCAGCGGCGCAGCAGCTCGCGCTTCGCGGGGGTCGCCGAGCTGCTCGAGCGCGACGACGTGGCGCTCGCTCGGCGTGCCGTTGAAGTGGGTGTGGATCTCGATCCGCAGCCGGTCGCTGACGACGAGCAGCGGCGGGTTGTCGAGCGCGAGCGCATACGTCATCAACTGCCGGAGCGCGGCGTCGAGCGACTTGCCCGGCGCCTTGTTCTCCCACGCGAAGCAGCCGCGCTTGAAGACGTCGGCATAGCCGCGGCGCTGGCCCGCTGGTGCGTAACCCACGAGCGCGCCCTTCTCGAACAGATAGTCGTCGCCACCCACCGGGGGCGCGAC
>JBDTSN010000217.1:0-4878 GCA_039931145.1 Burkholderiales bacterium
ATCGGCGGCGAGGTCGCTCGCGCGACAAGCCTCGTGCGCTATGCGCCGGGCAGCCGCTTCACCGCGCACACGCACGGCGGCGGCGAGGAGTTCCTTGTGCTGGAAGGCGTCTTCCAGGACGAGCACGGCGCCTTCCCTGCCGGCGCTTACGTGCGCAACCCTCCGACATCCCGGCACACGCCGCGCTCCGATGCCGGCTGCATCATCTTCGTCAAACTCTGGCAGTTCGACGCAGCCGACCGCACGCCGGTGATGCTCGACACGAACAAGATCGGCCGCGTGCTGGAGGCCGGCCGCCCGGGTGTGGCGGTGTCGACGCTGTTCGAGGATGCGCGTGAAACGGTCCGCATCGAGACCTGGCAAGCCGGTGCGCACGTCGAGGTCGATGCGACCGACGGCGCCGAGCTGCTGGTGCTGGCGGGCGGCTTCTCGGACACAACGGAGCGTCTGCAGCCGATGTCGTGGCTGCGCCTGCCCAGGGGCGGACAACTCTCCGCCGTGGCGGGCCCGCAAGGTGCGCGTGTGTGGCTGAAGACACGGCACCTGCGCTTCATCGCACCGCCGCCGGCCGGTGAAAGCTCATCCACTCGTCCGACGATTGCCGGTGACATCGTCGGTCCGCGATGAGACCCGTTGGGCTCCCGGGCGACTTTCCCCCGCCGCGCGATGTCGTGGGCACATTCGCACACAGCCGCATGAAGTACAGCAGGCACATCGGAGCCGATGCCCGACAGCGCGGACCAGACAAGTCATCGCCGACGAGCATCCGCTATAAAGCACAGGATGGAAACTGCAAATCAGTCGTCTGTACCCCGGCGTCGCGTGTACGGTGGTTACGTGGGAAAGGCCAATCCGAGCGAGCGCGATCGCATCGTGCATCTGCTGCAAGCGTACCGATCCACCGAGAACTTCAACGCCCATTACTTGCCGAAGTGGGCCGAGGCAAGCGATGACGCAGGCATGAAGGGCGGTTTGCGCGTGATCCAGGCCCGCGAAGGGGTGCATGCCCGGCTGATGCGGGAGCGCTTGCGCGAGCTGGGCGAGACGACGTTCATCGAGGTTTCGAGGGAACGCCATGACAGGGACGTTCCGTTCTTCGCCTCACGCGAGCGAAGCGATCTCGAGAAGCTTGCGTTCCTCGGGCACGTGTTCGAAGACGTCGACGACTTCTTCAAGCCCATCACCGACCTGATCAGCGACATCAAGGAAGACTTGCAGACCCGCGAGATGCTGCGCACGATTTTGGACGACGAGTACGCGACCGTCGAATGGTTCGCACTCATGCAACGCAGCCTGAGCGAGCGCGCGACGCAGTCGTGAATGACGCAACCGAGGGAGGAGAGCACCATGCAGCTGCATGATCTGGACACGCCCTGCCTGGTGATCGACGAAGTGGGCATGCAGCACAACATCGCACGCATGCAGCGGCACATGAACGCACTCGGCGTGTCGTTTCGCCCGCACGTGAAGACCTCCAAGTGCCTCGAAGTGGCGCTCCAGCAGCGCGATGCCGGCGCGCGCGGAATCACCGTGTCGACATTGAAGGAAGCGGAAGAATTCTTCGACGGCGGCTTCGACGACATCCTCTACGCCGTGGCCATCCCGCCAACAAAAGTCGAGCGTGCGCTGGCGCTCCAAGGGCGCGGTTGCAAGCTGAGCCTGGTGGTCGATTCGCTCGCGGGCGCCGAAGCCCTGCTCGCCGCGGCGGCACGCACCGGCGTTCGCCCGCGTGTGCTGATCGTGGTGGATGTCGACAGCCACCGCGCGGGCGTGCCCGTGGAGTCGCCCCTGCTGATCGAGATCGGCGCCCGCCTGCACGCAGGCGGTGCTGACTTGCTCGGGGTGATGAGCCACGCGGGCAGTTCCTACGATTGCTCGACGACGGCCGGCCTGCTGCGCATTGCCGAACAGGAGCGCGCGCGCAGCGTGCGGGCCGCCGAGCGTCTGCGCCTCGCCGGCCTGCCGTGTGACGTGGTGAGCATTGGCTCGACGCCAACTGCGCTTTCCGCACCGCAACTTCAGGGCGTGACCGAGGTGCGTGCCGGCGTCTACGTGTTCTTCGATCTCGTCATGGCAGGCACCAGCGTGTGCAGCCTCGACGAGATCGCGCTGTCGGTGCTGACCACGGTGATCGGGCATCAGCTCGAGCGCGGCTGGATCATCGTGGACGCCGGTTGGATGGCGCTCAGCCGCGATCGCGGCACCCAGAAGCAGGCCATCGACCGCGGCTATGGCATGGTGTGCGACGAGGCCGGCATCGTGCTCGACGGGTGGACGGTCATCGATGCCAATCAGGAGCACGGCCTGGTCGGGCACGCCGAGCCGGGTTCGCGGGGTGATATCGAAAAGCTGTTCCCGATCGGCACGCGCTTGCGTATCCTGCCCAATCATGCGTGCGCCACCGCGGCCCAGCACGGCGGCTATCACGTACTGCGCAATGGGGATGCCGGGAGAAGTTGGGCGCGCTTCACTGGTTGGTGAACATGCCACCACTTGGCTACCACGAGCCGCGGTGCTCCGGTACGCGGCTGATCAGCGGCAGGGCCGCAACCAGGCCCAGGGCGGCGGCGACGTAGACCCAGGCTTGGACGCCACCAGGATTGGCAGCGCCGGCGATGATCGCGGTCGCGATCGCGATCGTGGTGATCGTTCCGACATTCATACCCATCGATCGAAGTGCCGCCAGGGTCGTCGCGTGCTCGGGCGCCAGCTGCAGGCCGGCATTGCGGCTGGCCGGGTTGAGCATCCCGCGGCCGGCGCCGACCAGGAAGGCGGAACCCGCCAACCAGGCGTAAGGCGAGATTCCGGCGACCGGGCTGAAAGCAAGCAGCATCACCCCGCTTGCTGCGATGACGCCTCCCGCGCGCAGCGGCAGGCGATAGCCCGTACGCCGTATCAGCAGCGCGGCGGCGACCGACAACAGCGTCGTTGCGGCGCCCTGGGCGACCAGCAGCGTACCGGAGCGCAGTGCGTCAATGCCATAGCGATTCGTCGCGTAGAGCGGGATGAGCGCCACCACGCCGGTAGGGACGCCGCCGAATATGCAGTTGATCAGATTGACCGCGCCAAAGCCCGGCCCGCGAATCAGACGCGGGGCGATGAACGGGTGCGCCGAGTGCCTGATGTGACGAAAGAACGCCCACAGCGCGACGATCGCGGCGAGCAGCGGCACCACAAACGCCACCGGCCACGCGTACGCGGTCTTTTCCCCCAGATAGCTGATCGCAAACATCCCCGCGAGCAGGCCACTTCCGAGCAGGGCCATGCCGATGATGTCTTTTTTTGCGTGGGCCTTCATCGCCTCCGCACGATCTCGCGGTATGTAGCGCAGTGCCAGCACCACGACCACGATGCCGATCGGCACGTTGATCAGGAAGATGCCCCGCCAGCTCCAGTACGTCACGAACAGGCCACCAAATATGGGCCCGATCATCGCGCCGATCGGAAAGATGCTGCCGAAGAAGCTGACGGCACGGTCGCGCTCGTTGCCGAAGTGATCGACGATGATCCCGGTCGCCGACGGCGTGAAACCAGCACCGCCAGCTGCCTGCACCGCGCGCAAGGCGATCAGCACGTAGATGTTGTCGGCGAACCCGCACAGCAGCGAGGCCGCGGTGAACGCGAAGACCGAGCCGAGGAATACCCTGCGGCGGCCGTACTGCTCACACAGCTTGCCGCTGACCGGCAGCATCAACAAGAACCCGAACGAGTAGGCGGTGATGGTCCAGCCGGCCCAGTTGACCGATGTATCCAGGTCGTGCTGCAACGTGTGCAGCGCGGTGGCGACGATCGTGGCATCGATCGACATCATCATCAACGCGAGTGCGACGGTCGTGAAGATCAACCATCGGCGAACCGGCGGATGCTCGTCAGCGGAATCCGGAGATCCGCCGGAGGTGCGAACGTCGTACCCGATACTCATGGTCCCTGCCGCCTCGTGTGTCGTTCTGCGACGCCCCGATCGGGCGACTCCGGGTCGCCTTGGCGACGCAATCGCCTTGTCCGGGATGCTCGTTTTTGTTGCCGTCGATCGAGCATCACGCTGGGCGCGCGCCCGACAGAATTGCTGCCGGCACCAGCCCGCACGCCAAACTTGAACAGCAGTTCCTCGAAGCGACAGTTCGTCTATGCTAGCCAGGCAAACGAGGCGATGCGTCAGTGCAGCCATTGCGCCGCCAGTTCCGCGCAGGGGGCAGGCGAAGTGGCCACCGCGCGATGGAGCGGACGTTAACGGGGGTCGGTATGTTGATGGACGGTCTGCTCGCGCATTCACCGCTGCTGCTGGCCGTTGCGTTCGTCGCCGGTGCGCTCAACGCGGTGGCGGGCGGCGGCAGCTTTCTCACCCTTCCGGCCTTGATATTCGTCGGTCTGCCATCGGTATCCGCCAACGCGACAGGGACTGTGGCGATGTTGCCCGGCTACGCGTCCAGCACTTTCGCGTTCCGCAAGGATCTTCGTTTGCCGAGTGGCCTGTCGCGCGTCAGTCTCGTGGCGGTGAGCCTGGTGGGTGGCGCGCTGGGCGCCGTGCTGCTGGTGGTGACGCCCAACCATGCCTTCGACGCGATAGTTCCGTGGTTGCTGCTGGTAGCAACCGCCGCATTCGCCTTCGGGCCGCGCCTGATGACGACCGGCGCCCGCGGCCGTGCAGCCGGCCCGGGCGTCTCCATCCTGTCGGTGCTGGCTGTCACCATCTATGGCGGCTATTTCAACGGTGGCGTCGGCATCATCTTGCTGGCGGTGTTCAACCTGCTGGGCCTGCAGAACCTGAACGCCGCCAACGGGCTCAAGAATCTGGTCTCCTTGCTGCTGACCGCGATCGCAGTGGCCGTCTATGCCTGGGGCGGCGCCGTCTCATGGCCCGAGGCCCTGCTGATGATG